>CALKRO010000104.1 GCA_937990205.1 uncultured Candidatus Saccharibacteria bacterium
CGGCAATAAACTTTACGATGATGCCGATAAGCCAGTGCACGAAGCAGTAGTGAAAGACCGTATCCATATCTCACGTGAAGGTATTTTCATGATCGTTCTGACGATCAGTAAGAAGACTGGCCGCCTGATTAAGACGCCGGATATCGTGTCGCGTGCCTTTATTTATCTCGACAATTCTGAGGAATTAATCGGCAAGATTCGTCACTATCTTCGTGTAAAAACCGACAAGTCTATCTCTACCGAACCAGAGGTGAAGGTCTTGAAGGAAGAAGTCAAAGAAGACATCACTCGCATCCTCTTCGATGCCACTGGTCACACCCCTATTGTGATTCCAGTGATCAATAAAGTTTAAGAAAAACACCCAGAGCAATCTGGGTGTTTTTTATTTATTCGGCGGAATTATATTTATCGTAATATTCCTGAGATTTATCGTAATCTTCGGCGAGGCCATAATATTTAGCGGCCAATTCATAGTAGAGCTTCTTTAGGTTTTTAGTCAGAGAATTTTCATCCACCTGATCGAGATAAATTTTCGCCACATCTGGATTATTCGCAATGAGATAAAGATGGGCGCGATAGAGGGTAAAAAGTTTTTCCAGAGATTCATTACCGCTACCCAGTTTTTCTTCCAAAGCATCGAGACGCTTCACTGCTTCATCTGGATCCTGTAAGACGTTGTCCTTAAAATTTTCCCCTTCGATGTTATTCGTATCGGAGAAAAGTAGGTAGGTAAAATTGCCGAAATCTTCCCAAGAGGCGACATCGAGATTAAAATTATTCACGTATTCTTCAGGGTTGGCCGTGTAATCGTTCTTTTTCTTAACATAGGCTTCATCCTGATCCGGATCGATTAATCCGTCGTCGGCGGAAGCTTCAGTCTTCTTCGCCGTGGGGGTGCCATCTTTTGACTGCTGAGCAGAATTAGATCCAGAAGCGCCACCCTCATGACTAGCTTTCGATTTTGCAATTGCCCAAATGCCAAAACCTGCCACCGCGACGATCAGTACAGCGACAGAGACGATGATAGCAATGACTTTTTGATCTAATTTAACTTTAATTTTTTCGTCTGCCATATCAGATGTCATGGCAAGCTCCTGCACCGATGGAGTATAGGTATCTTCCGCTGTAGTTTCTTCTACTGGATTATTCTCTGATTGATAAGAATTTGAATTTTCTGGGTTCATATTACTTATGATTATAATGCGAACGCACAGAGTTTTCAACCAATTTCAAATAATAGAAGCGCTCAACGTTGCCGTTCTTGCCAGCCAGAAAATTATCACGCTTGTCCACGACCTTAAAATGATTTTGTTTGAGCCAAAGTTCAAAATCTTTAATAATTTCACGACGGATTTTTTCGTTTTTTACGATACCGTTTTTAAGCTCATAAGCTTTAGCCTCAAACTGAGGCTTTAGCATTATCAAAAAGTCTGCCGTCTGAACTTCTGGCTGTAATTTAAGATGAGCAAGCACCTTTTTCAGAGAAACAAACGAGACATCGGCAAGCACTACATCGACTGGACCGAACTTAGCAAAATCCACGAAAAAGATATCGGTCTTTTCTAGAAGGGTAATACGTGGATCGAAACGCAGTGGAGCCTTCATTTGATTGGTTCCCTTTTCGACCGCAAAAACCCGCTTCGCACCACGGCGCAAAGCATATTCGGTGAAACCACCGGTACTCGAACCAATATCCAGCACGGTTTTATCTCGGAAATCAAAAGAAAAAGCTTGCGATGCCCCAGCAAGCTTATTCTCCGCTCGAGAAACTACATCTGATGTAACTTCAGATTTTTTAGATTCTATCGCTTTTTTCATCTAATTATTTTTTACGTTCACGGTAAGCGTAAGTTTCCGTATCCACAGAAACCACATCGCCTTCTTTGATAAAGGCAGGAACCTTAATCACTACGCCAGTTTCGAGGGTAGCATCTTTCATGACTGAAGTAGAAGTATCACCCTTCACGGCATTTTCAGTGTAGGTAACTTCAAGCCAAAGGTTCTTAGGGAGGGTGAGGTTGATGGCAGTTCCGTTGTAGAACTGAATTTCCATCTCATCACCGTCCTTCATGAAATCTTTAGAATCGCCGACCATCTCGGAAGACAATTCATATTGCTCAAAAGTACTTGGGTCCATGAAGTAGAATTTCTCTTCATCACGATAGAGATATTGTACTTTTTTGGTAGAAACTTCAGCTGGTTCAATCTTTTCCTGACCCTTAAAAGTCTTAGGAATAAGCGCACCAGTGATTAAGTTTTTGACACGTACGTTGACGATTGAGCCACCACGCCCCATCACTTTTTGGGAATATTCAATAACCTTGTATGGCTGACCATCAAGAGTAATTAGAGTATTTTTCTTTAAATCGGTTGGTCCGTACATAATTCTCCTTTTTAGTTATTTGAAACGAATGGTAGGAGGGCTAGGTGACGGGCACGCTTAACAGCGACAGCCAATTGGCGTTGTTGCTTAGCAGACAAACCAGTCTTAGCGATTGGCTCGATACGACCGTAAACATCGATGTAGCGTTGCATAGTTTTGACATCTTTATAATCGAAATAAAGATTTGGATCGTTCTTGATTCTTCTCATTTTTTCTCTCTTTTCTCGCTTTAATTATTAGAATGGTACTTCACTGAGGTCAATTTCGCCATCTGGAATATCATCTGGAATAGAATCTGGCATAGCCTGACTGTAACTACTGGTGGTAGATTCTTGGGATCTGCTACCGAGAAGATTAAAGTCTTCCATAACGATTTCCACTGCGGAACGCTTGGCACCGGTCTTATCTTCGTAAGTACGTTGAGACAAGCGGCCTGAGACCATGATTGGTGTACCTTTTTTTGCATATTGAGCAATCACATTGCCTGGTTTACCCCAAGCAGAAACTTCGATATAAGAAACTTGTTCTTTCTTTTCGCCGTTCATCACGTAATTGTAGTTCACCGCCACTGAGAAGCTAGTAACTTCTGAGCCAGAAGTCGTAGCTCTAGTTTCTGGGTCGCGCACAACATTACCGATAATGATTGCTTTACTAAATCCCCGCGCCATAAATATACCTCACTTAATTGTTTAATTATTCTTCGTCTTTAGACTCTTTTTTGTCAGCACGGGCCTTGCGCTTAGCTTCAAATTTAGCTTTGCGTTCGTCGACGGTGACTAAGAGATAACGTAAGACTTCCTCGGTGATATTAAGAGTAGAAGAAATCTTGGCTGGAGCCTGGGCTGGAAGTTCCAAATCAAAGGCATAGTAGACGGCATAGTCTTCTTTTTCGATAGGATAAGCCAAACGCTTCTTACCTTCATTGACTTCTTTGACGATTTTACCGTCGTTAGACTCAATGAGTTTCTTAATTTTGTCTAAGGCTGGTGTCAGATTCATTTCCAAATCAGGATGAATCAAGACAGTAAGTTCATACTGTTTCACTTTGCACTCCTTTGGTTAAAGCAAGTACACCTTAAGTTACTTGCTGAGCTAATAATGTATAGATTATAGCATAAAAATAGAGAAAAATACAGAGTTTTCCACAATAAAAATCATTGTAATTTTTCACGATGTCATATATAAACATAACTAGAAAGGTCTAATTGTAATTATTATTAATACAGGAGAGAAAAAGTTATCATGAATGATACTAATTTCGAGAATAATGCGGAGATAAATTCCGTACATAGTGAAGCAAAAGCGCAGGGTCATGGCGGAGTGAAGGCTATGGCCATATTTTTTGCTATTACTACTTTAGCTTTAGGTAGCGCTTTAGCTTATGTTTATACTTCAAAGAATAAGGATACAAAGAAGCTTAATGAAGAGCTTGTGGAATCGAAAGAAAAAGTCAAATCTGCGAATGAATCGATTGCAAAATACGAAGAAGCGACTCAAACCAAAATCACTGACGTGAAGCAGGACAATGTGACAGTGAAAGAGATTGTGAAGCCGATGCCAATGTTCGCAGAGCTTGAACTGCTAAGACAAACCGTCAAATCTGATAGTGGCGGAGAACACCCAGTAAATCCTAATGATGAGTTTCTAAAAAAATATCAAAAAACCTGGATGGCCGTACATATTAGGGAGGTTTTCACTACCAAGGATGCTAAATATATGATTGCGGTAGGCTCAAAGTATAGTGAAGGTTCATATTATGACCAGGAAAAAGGCTATAATGTTGTCGACCCACTCCCATTCTCAGGTGCTCCTGCAGCATTTTATCGGGCATTTCCACTAGGAGCGTGGCAAGTTCTTTATGAAGGTAATGGCGCCCTCGCCTGTGAGGATCTTGACGAATGGAAGCGTGAGGCAATTCGCGGGGTTACAGACTACGCAAAAAGCCAAGTCGAAATTCAAACCAAGTGTATCGATAAAAATGGCAACTCGCACGACGTTTAATTATAAATAGTGCTTAAAAAAAATAGCCCCACACTGGGGTTATTTTTTATAATGAGGGTTTTCTTAATCAATTAAATTCTACGCTATAAAATTGAATTTTGCTTCTATAAAAAATAGTGCGGACAGGCCGCGCTATTTTATTTATTCTTTTTATTGTTCGACGCGTTTCATTGAGAGGGAGAGACGGCCCTTGTCGTCGATAGCTTCGAGGCGAACTTTTACCTCATCACCTAGCTTCAAGACATCTTCGACTTTTTCGACGCGTTTGTCGGAAATCTGGGAGATATGCAGCATCCCATCGATGCCTGGCATAATATTAACAAAAGCACCGAAATCTTTAATATTAACTACCTTACCAGTGTAGATTTTGCCAACTTCTGGCTCTTCGACGAGAGATTTAATCCATTCGACGGCACGTTCGATTTTCGCAGCATCCGTACCAGAAACCGTAATTAAGCCAGAATCATCGATATCGACTTGAGCACCAGTTTCTGAGGTAATTTTGTTAATCATTTCCCCACCTTTACCGATGACAGCACCGATCTTATCCTGCTTGACCATTAATTTTTCGATACGTGGTGCGTATTCAGAAAGCTTGGCACGTGGAGCCGGAAGAATAGATTTCAGGTGCTCCAAGATGAACATACGACCAGTGTGAGACTGCTTAATGGCCTGTTCAAGAATCGAGACTGGCAAGCCATGGACCTTCATGTCCATTTGGAGAGCGGTAATGCCATTCTCAGTACCAGTGACCTTGAAGTCCATGTCACCAGCAAAATCTTCTGCATCCATAAGGTCAGTGAGGACGTGTGGAGTTTCACCGTCAAGCATCAAGCCCATAGCCACACCAGAGACCGGGCGCTTGATTGGCACGCCGGCATCCATAAGCGCGAGACAGGAAGAACAGGTGGCAGCCATGGAGGTAGAACCGTTTTGAGACATAATTTCGGTAACTGAACGAATGGCGTATGGGAATTCTTCGATATCTGGAAGCACTGGAATAAGCGCACGTTCGGCGAGATAGCCGTGGCCGATTTCACGACGACCCGGGGCGCCAATACGACCAGTTTCACCGACAGTATAGCTTGGTGCATTATAGTGGTGCATATAGCGACGAGTACCATCAGTAACTTCCATGGTGTCGACAAGCTGAGAATAAGAAAGTGGAGCGAGAGTGACAATATTCATGGCCTGAGTGAGACCGCGGGTAAATAGAGAGGAACCGTGCACGCGTGGCAAAATACCAACCTGCGAACTGAGTGGACGAACTTCATCCAATTTGCGGCCATCTGGGCGAACGGATTCTTCGACGATAGCGCGGCGTACTTCATGATGAATAGCTAGTTCAAAGGCATCATGATAGGCAGATTGCAGATTAGCTTCATAATCGGCGATTTTTTCTTCATCAGTTTCACCCTGACCAAGCTCGAGCGCAAATTCGGCATCCATCTCAGCACGGAGTTCATCGGCGACACGCTTACGATCAAGTACGTTACCACGAATCTTAGTGCCGAGTTTACCATCTTCACCGACAAAATGAATCTTAGTCCAAGCGTCAACTTTTTCTTGAATAGCTGGATCTGGTAAGGCTAACTCAAATGGTTTTTCCACGATATTTAGTTCGGCCTTCAAAGCTTTTTGAAGCTCGAGAGCTGGCTGAACCATCTCAACAGCCCAACGCATTGCATCAATAATAACTGATTCGGAAACTTCGTTCGCACCAGCTTCCACCATCATTACCTTATCGTCCTTCACGGCAACTACGAGATCAAGATCAGAAGCTTCGCGTTCTTCTGGACTGAGGAAGGCCTTGAATTCGCCATTCACACGACCAATACGCACGCCAGCAATCGGACCACCAAAAGGCACGCCGGCATTCAAAAGAGCTGAAGAAGCGGCAACCATGGCGACCATATCAGGACGGAAGCTTGGATCCATCGAGAGAACAGTGGTAACCACCTGAACTTCTTGGCGATAGCCTTTCGGGAAGAGAGGGCGAATTGGGCGATCGATCAAACGACCGACCAGAATAGCTTCGTCGGCTGGCTTACCTTCACGCTTAATAAACTTTGAGCTAGAGATTTTGCCAGATGCGTAGAATTTTTCTTCGTAATCGATCGAGAGCGGGAAGAAAT
>CALKRO010000105.1 GCA_937990205.1 uncultured Candidatus Saccharibacteria bacterium
ATAAGCGTAGCCAACTTTTTGCCCATCCACAGTAATTCTATCTGATGCAATACAGCCACCCTTCATATCCGTTAAAATTTTGATTTCATTTGAAGATAATCGAAATGTTTTCATATTCTACATCTCCATTTCCATTTCATTATCTTGCTCTTCATTAAGTTCATTTTCAGTATTTCGATGATATGCATTTTGAACTTTTTCTCTTTGTTCTTGCAGAATCCTTTGATGCTCGGCTTCAGCCATCGCCTTTTCTTTTCGAACTCGTTCTTGTTCTTCACGTTGTTTTTGCTCATTTGCTCGTTTATCAGCCCAGTACACCTTCATTCTAGCCTGCATTTCGTCATTAATTTTAACACGACCAACTCTTTCACTCTCAATTTGCTCTTCTGATTTTCCAGCTGGCATTTCTTCCATCCTCATGCTATCATTTCCATCACGATCAACGACGATATTGATGGTTTCTTTTCTGATATATGGTCGGTTCACGATTGAGGTTTTATTAGCAGTTCGATCTGGGCTATTGGGTTGTGTAGCCATATTCATCGTTTTTTCACCATTAACTCGTGGAGCGTTTTCCATAAAAGTTATTCCTTTTCTAGTATTCTATTTATGATTATACCACTCACACGCTTTCGGCTATCTCGCGAATGAATTGTTGAAAATATACAGAAACGGTTAACCGAAACTATCTAGAGAACTGACTTTGTGTTTTTATATGTATCACGATCGTTATTTTATGCAAAAAAAAGAAGCTCCTGCGGTAGGTACCTTCGGCGCCGTGCAAGAACTTCGATATTTTCACTATATCACATAAAATTATCTTAAATCAAAAAACCTTGGCTGGAACGAATCCAGACCAAGGCGCTGTATATTTATTTTACCAAAATTCTTGTATTTTTCAAATTGTGGTATTATAATTAAATCAATGCAGCGACTGGCAAGTAGTTGGTTTACCCCTGCGGCATAGTAATGAAGATTCTATGCAGGTTGCGCCAAAATATCCTCTTTAGAGGATTTTTTGCTATCTTAATATTTTAATCAGAAATTTCAATAAAGGCTAAAACTTTCTTAGAAATCGAATTATACCACTCACGGGCTTTTGGCGTATTCTTTGCTTTCTTAGCGGAAATATTTACAACATAATCGGCAATCTGAATAAGCCGGCTATTTCTAGAATTTCTTTCACGAACTTTTACATATTTTAGCTTGCGCTCACGGATTCTTTTTCTGAATTCAGTGTAAAGGATTGGATTTGAATCCATCTCGATCTTAATTTCTGGAAACCTCTTTTGAATCTCATCCATTACAAGTGAAGACATTCTAGAATATGATGCTGTTTTCTTAAAATCATTTTTATGGATCGCGATAGCAATAAACCGAAAATCAAGAGAAGATAGAAGTTTCAAAAACTCAGTTTGAGGACGAGTTGAGTTACTACTACAATGAAATTCGTAATCATCAGGAAGACGTAGTTTTTCTCGCAAATTATCAATTGCGGCAATGCTTTTATCTCTGGACTCTTCACTATCAAATAGAACTAAACTCACGACTAAGCAATCTTTATTATACGTTGCTACACCTGGCGCACCAGATTCGTCAATATACCCAAACATTATTTATGTTATACCATATTTGACGTTGAGTTAATACACTAGTCTTCATTTTTATGTCAATTATATTACAATCTAGATATGATTGATTTCAAATCAGAGTCCGAATTGAGAAAGGTTATCAAAGAATATAAAGTCTCTGACCTTATTTATGATTCTCACAAAGATGCTGGACCTGACGAAGAAGTTTATTTCTATCACGACAAAGAAGGCCATAAATTCGTATTATGGTCGCGTGATTATATGTCCGAATTATTTTTCGAAGCACAGGGATTACAAAATAATTTTAATATCAATATCGTAAAATGGTTCGAGCTTATAGATGGCGGCTTCTATGACCCAAAATATCCAGATGAAGACGATAAAAATATATTCTATCTAGACGGAATACGCTTTGCGCTAGGATTAATCAGATAATAAAAAATCAACCCGATTACTGCAATTAATCGAAACCATACCGAGGGCTAATTTTGGCAAGATTAAAGAATTGATGTCTCTTTTTTGTTATGAAGTGTTGCACTTGAGATATTAACTCAGGCCAAAAATTGACACACCACACTCTTCATTGTATAATATATATATTGGGTATTTTCCCACACAGCATGAAAAGGAGGGGTGTCATGAGTACATTTAAGATTAAAGTAGCAAATTTTTTCGCAAGACAATCTTGCGCTGCCTGGCAGCCTAGTCGGGTTATTCGCGTAATCTGTCGCCAACTCTATCGTTTCATCATGGAGAATGGCGCCAAGGAATATCCCTATGCTAATCCAAAATTCGCTGATTGGCAGGAATCCGATGGTAATTTTTACACTCTAGTTACCGATTCTAGTGGCTTTGTCATTCGGCGTAGTACTAGTTATGTAGCCTGGATGATGAAAAAATACTGCGGTAGTTCACCAAAATTACCTAAACCAGGGCCGCGCAAACCCAGAGAACATCGCTTCGATGCTAAACACTGGGGCGAAATCCTCGAATACAACGGTTGGCAAAAAGTTTCAAAAGCCGACTGGCCGTCATACCAAGATATATTAGATGAGAGACACTTTATCGGTGTAATGCCCGACGCAGATGAGTTTGGTCTTCTAGTATGGTTTAATAACGCTAGGTTTACCGTTACTGGATTTCCCGCTATATGGTTAGTTTCAACCTATAAGGATTTTAAAGAGCAAAGTTTAGAAATCTCTTCTGAAAAATCTGGCATCATCTGGTATCGTGAACCCGAAGTAAAAGATAATTATATTTAAATCTACGAAAAAATTGCCACACAACTTTCACCTCTCGAGAGAGAGGTGAATTTATTGCACCTTACAAATTTGAGGAATTTTAACCAAACAGTCGCCCGCACACACATTACGAAAGGTTAGGTGAATTTATGTTTACTGACAAAATCAATCTCGCACTGAAGATTGCGGCCAAGGCTCATTCTGGCCAATACCGCAAGGGAACTAATATTCCATATATTTCCCATCCTGTCGCCGTCGGCATGATTATTGGTCAATATACCAATGACGAAACAACGATTGTCGCTGGCATCCTGCACGATATCCTTGAAGATGTCAATCCAGCTATCTACTCGGAGGCTGATATGCGTCGTGATTTTGGTGATGAAATTACTGACATCGTCAAAGATGTTTCGGAACCTAAAACTGCCGGTCAACCTAAACTACCCTGGAAGGAACGCAAGGAAAGTTATTTGAAACGTCTCGGCAATTCCTATTACATTGAGGCCTACATTGTCGCTGTCGCCGACAAGATACATAATCTTACCGATATTCTAAAAGATTACGATCAGTTTGGCGATGAAATTTGGCAGCGTTTCAATGCTTCAAAGCAGGATATCCTGCAATATTATCGTGCCGTTTTTAGTCTAATCAGAAACGAACCAGTGCCAATAGAACTTAAGGGTCACCTCGCAAATCTTATAGAGGAGCTAGG
>CALKRO010000106.1 GCA_937990205.1 uncultured Candidatus Saccharibacteria bacterium
TTGCCGCCGCGATCGAACTGGTAGAAATTGGCGGTGCTATTCATGGCACTGAGACTGGTGTCTCCCTGGTGGTAGAGCTGAGAGAGGCCGAGATAGTTCTTCGCGGAAGTTTCATTAGAGGTGAGGCTGGTGATGGTATTAGAAGAATTTCGGATAATAGTATCGCGGAAGCGGGCCTTGAGACGGGCGAGAACAGCGGAGCCGATACGGGAGATACCGGATTCACCAGATTTATTATGGTTCGAAACCGTAAGTGGGCTTAAGGCAATTTGGTTACTTGCGGAATCTGCGCCACCATTTGGCAGATTAAAGTTGTAATATTCTTCGTAGCCTTGAATAGCGCCAGTGCCAAAGCCGTTAACTTTGCCGGCAGCTAGTGCGCTAAATTCCGTCCAAGAACCGAAAAGTTTAGTGGCAGCAGATGGGTAGGCGCCGAGACCACCACCGACGGCTTTATTGGAAACTGAGGTAATAATGGAGCCATTGGTGTAAATTCCGCCACCGAGAACTTGGAAATTTGGCTTCTTGGCAAGTGTGACGCAGGAGGCAGCGGAAATATGATATTGATTATTGCCGCCATTCATCGCGGAGCCACTGGTGTTATTTTCAATGGTATTTTCGGCTGAGTCGTGAGAAGCGGCTGGCCAGATGACAGAGCGGGTGCAATATTTTTTACCAAGGCCAGCGCCAGGGAGATTGTCTGGGATGGTACGTTCGTATAACTCAGTATTATTTCTTTCACCGGAAAAATTACCGCTTGTGTTTATGGTTCTTGAAAATTCGTCGACTAGATTACATTGTTCGGTGCCACTACAGATAGTATTACTGGCGCGAGTTTCTTCTTGAAGCCTAGATTTTGGATAATTCTCATCGACGATCATTTCGTAAATTTTGACGGTTTGATCAGGGCGAGTATGGGTAGCGTATGGGGTTTTAGAAATTAGTTCATTAGTACGTGAGGTGACGCCGTAATTGGCGCTAATATTGATTTTATTACCGATAAAACCAACACCGCCTTCGGAAGATTCGATATAGCTATGGATAGAAGTATTGAAATTATATGGGGTGTAGACAGAGGATTTTTTCTCAAGGTAGGTATCTTGGCCGTCGGAGCGGGTGGAGACGGTATCGTCAATGTATTTTCTAATATAATAATCTTCTTTTGGCCTACTGCATCCATTAGGGGTTGGCGTACATTTGGAGCCGGGTACAGGTCTCCTTTTTTTGAGATTTGTCTGATGACCCCACGAACCCAAACTCCCGCCATCTACAGCACTTTCATAGGAATCATTTTGATAATGGTTGACTTGTTTATTTTCTTTTTCCCAGGTGGTGTATTCATGATACCAAGCACGAAGATTGTTATAGCGAATACCTTGAGAAATTACAGTGCCAACTTCCGTGGTGTTCCCAGTCTTGGCGGCAGAATCACAACCGGATTGATAATCGAGGAATCCAGGTATTTGATAGCCAACTGTAAGTTTAGGTGTATTGATTTTATAATAACGAGTATCACAGGAATAGTTAGAGGAAGCTTTTTGGGTAGGCGAAAGTGCGGTGAATCCATAATCTTCGGCGGTAATGCCACTTCCGGTTACTGGTCTTGCGCTACTATTATTGATGGAGTGAATCTGTCCATCGTGAACTGGTGAATCACCAAAAAGATAATTGTTATTTCTGCCGCCATTTTTTTCGGCAAAAATTTCAAATTGACTGTTCGGAGGGGCCTCAGCGTATCTAACCACTTGGCTTTTGGTTTGTCGTCCGACTTGCTGAACTGGGAAACAAAAAGTTTCATAAAATTGTACGCGATCGCCTGGTCTTGCAAGGACGAAATTTTTATCTTTGAGATTTTTTTGCCAAGAATTATGGCCTAAGGAACCAGTGTATGAATGGTTAATTACGCCAGTGTCGGCACCAGTAGTTCCTTTGTAGTACATACCTTCAACTCCAGAAATTTGACTACAGGTGGTGTTGGTAGCTGTGGATGGGGGTTCTGGTTTGTTTTTATCGTCATCTTCATCAATGATGGTGTCTCTGGTACAGAACCAAGAAAATTCACCGCGGTTCCATTTTTCAACTTCAATCGGGTCTGCCGTCCCGTTGCGATCTTTATATGTGTAGTTATCCATAACTTCATCATCTTTCTTACGGTTGCCTTTTCCGCGCATGACATTATAGTTTGCACTAGACTTATGTTTTAGGTAATTTTTGTAGTACAAGGGTAATGCAGCGGCTCCGGTAGCTTCCTTAGTATTTTTATTATAAAAATTATAGACAAAAATATAGACACCAGAACTTTTGCCACAACCATAAACTTCGTTATCGCCAGCTTTAAGTTTAGTTGGAGAGTTATTAGTGGGATAAGTCGGATCCGTATTGGTTAAGAATCGCGAATACGGAATATGATCGCGGTTATTCTTGTCAATACCCATCTTATCGAAGTTATATAGTACCCATGAGACTCCGGCGTAGGGTTTAAACATGCTGTAACAAATTGTACCGGAACAATCGCCAGATTTATCGCCGGTACCACCTTCACTCTTACCTGGGGCTCCAGGTTTGGTTACGGCATAAATGGGAAGAAATTTGACTAAAGAGAATCCAATAACAAATAAAAATAGCAGAGTGAATAAGCACCCTACTTTATGCTTAATAAAGAAGTTTTTCTGACCCATGACACGTTTCATGATTTTATTTTAGCATAAAAAGAATAGAAAAAACCACCTCATTTGGAGATGGTTTTTATATAGAATTTGAAGAAGTGATTTAAGAAACTTAGATGGTAGTATTAATGAATTCAGGCAGACTGAAATAGAACTCTTGAAGCTTTTTAGCTCTTTCGGCGATTAAGTTGGGATTATCATCGGTATAGACGTTATTGATGTAATGACAGTGTAATGCTACTCTATCCATATTAAAACCAGAGATATAGAGCTTTAGGTCGGGTCTTTCTGGATAGTAGAGCTGGATAGGATCTTTTGGATGCGCGATATTTTCATTCCACCAATTAACACCCTCTTTGGTAATAAATGAAGCCTCTTTGGCATCGATCCACCATTTCTCATTAAATGTTGCATGTTTATGCCAATAGCCATTCATGAAATACATAGGAGTATAGATTTCGTTATGCTCTTCCCAGCAACCTTGTGGGTCAAATGCTACTTCAATGCTTACTCGTGGAGTCAGTGTCCGGTCTTTCATGATGGATTCGTCGGAAACTTTTTTTCTAAATACTATGCGATTATCTGTTGAAAATTCTTTTTTTCCAGTATCATCCCATGTGAATGGCCCATTTAGGTATGGGTTATTCCAATCTTTGAGATTAAAATGACTTATAAAAACATTGTTTTCAATCGTACTGTTATTGTCGGAGAGTTCATCTGCAACAAAGCCATTATCTCTTGCCCAGTCTGTGTATGTGAATTGTCCATCAGCGAAACGCTGGTAGAGACGCCAGTTATATTTGTCGAATTGGCGACCTTCAGCGATTAACTGCTGCGCGGGATACTGGTATTTACCAGTATCGTACTGGATATCACT
>CALKRO010000107.1 GCA_937990205.1 uncultured Candidatus Saccharibacteria bacterium
GTATGACCCGTATGCCAGCTGTAGTTGAAAAAGTTAAGGAACTCTTCGGTAAAGAACCTATGCAAGGTGTTAACCCAGATGAAGTCGTGGCCGTCGGTGCTGCTATTCAGGGTGGCGTACTTCAAGGTGACGTGAAGGATGTGCTTCTTCTCGACGTTACTCCACTCTCTCTCGGTATCGAGACTATGGGCGGTGTTTCCACCAAGCTTATTGACCGTAATACTACCATTCCTACCTCTAAATCTGAGACTTTCTCCACTGCTGCTGATAATCAGCCACAGGTAGAAATTCACGTCTTGCAGGGTGAGCGCGAAATGGCTTCCGATAACAAATCTCTCGGTCGCTTCGTACTTGACGGTATTGCTCCAGCTCCACGTGGGGTCCCTCAGATTGAAGTTACTTTCAATATCGACGCTAACGGTATTCTAAATGTTACCGCTCGCGACAAGGGAACTGGCAAGGAACAGAGTATTACTATTCAAAACTCTGGTAACATGTCCAAAGAAGACATCGAAAAAGCTCAAAAAGACGCCGAGCTCCACGCTGATGAAGACAAGAAAAAGCGCGAAGCTATCGATGCTAAGAACCACCTAGAACAAGCTATTTATCAATACGAAAAAATGCCTGATGAGTTCAAGGATAAAATCTCTGATGAAGATAAAGAAATCATCAAGAAGGCAGTCGAAGAAGCTAAGGAAGTCCTAAAAGACACCAATGCCGAGGCTTCTAAATATGAAGAAGCGGCTAAAGAATTAGCTAATAAAGTAATGCCAATCGGTGCCAAACTTTACCAAGCTAACTCTACCGATCAGACCAATCCAGAAGCTGGCAAAACCAACCCAGATGAACCAGTCGAAGGTGAAGTTGTCGACAAATAAGACTGCTAAAAATCTCGAATCTCTAAATACATAAGGCACTAAACAGCACCCCGCCCCGGCGGGGTGTTCTGTATTTACAACATATATGCTAAAATAAAGCAAATTAAAGAGTTCATTATGAAAAAATTTATTAAACAATTCCAAAAAACTTCCAATCTCGCTAAGCTAGATTTAATTATCAAGTTTCTTATTGTCATTTCTGGTGTCGCACTTACTATTATGCATTTCGTCGATCCGGTAACCTGGCATAAACTACCAAGCTATCTCGTGACAATCATCCTACCTTTTGTCCCGGATTTAATTGAGAAAATCAATCTTCATACTTCCACCAAGCTTCGTCTTGCTTATAGTTCTTTTTTGGTTATCGCTATGGTGCTTGGCATCGATCTCGATTGGTATAAAACTCTGATTATTTTTGGTTCTCCGAGTTATGATAAAATCGTCCACACTTTATCGGGTGTATTTTCTGCCTTTCTTGCCAAAGAAGTTCTCGACAATGTCTATGATGGTAAGGAATCTGCTGTAAAATCCACTTCCACTTCAAGTACCTCAGCCGTAAAAATTAAGAAATACTCCACCGCCTTCGCCTTCCTCTTCATTATTTCTTTTGTTTTCTTTATTGCGGCCGCTTGGGAATGTTTTGAATTTTCCTACGACCAACTTTGTGGTGGTCACATGCAAGAGCTCAATGCTCCAGGTGTCGGCGATACCATGGGTGATATAATTTCTGCTGGTATCGGCGGCATAATTTTCGCCTTTTTCTTACGTAAAAAATAATTTTCTCAAAATAAAATTCAGTCGAAAAATCTAAAATAAATTTATCAAATGAAAGCGAAAAACTCTTCCAAAAATCAGGATTACATGCAGCAAGTCACCGCGCGTGAAACGGAAATTCTTTTGCAGGAACTCACAAAAACTCTGAAAAACAATGTGCCAGGTGACGTTGTGGAATTTGGTTGTTATAAGGCAGATACCTCTGTACTTTATCAAAAACTTTTGGAATCGATGGGTTATGGCGTCCCTATTCAATCGGAAAATCAAGCCGCTCAGGCAAGTCAAAAAATACTCTGGCTCTACGATTCTTTTGAAGGACTTCCTGCCAAAACCCGTGAAGATAATTCGGCAGCTGGTGATGCTTTTCAAGCCGGGGAACTACTGGTTACCAAACGCGAAGTTATTGAAAAATTTAAGAAAATGGGACTCAAATTACCGAAAATTAAAAAGGCCTTTTTTGACGATCTTGATATCATATATGATATACCGGAAAAAATTTCCTATGCCTTTCTGGACGGTGATTTATATCAATCTATCAAAACCAGCCTGCGTCTCGTTACCGACAAAATGTCGCAAGGTGGCGTAATTATTGTGCATGATTATAACAATCCAGAGTTACCAGGTTCCGCCCGTGCAGTGGACGAATGGCTAAAATCTCATCAATCCAAAGTCGCTAGTTTTCGTGTCGCCGAAACTCTCGCGATTATTTATTGCGCCTAATAATTTTTCGAAAATCTCTGAAGAGAAGATGATTCGTATTGGTATCGATGTTATACTAAGTTTATAAAAGGAGTATTTATGGGTGTAGAAATTGAAGGTAGAATCATCAATATTAATTCAGAAGAGACTAAAAATAAACTCTTAGAATTAAACGCCAAACCACTAGGGTTCTATGATTTTAAAAGATATACTTTTGATTCAATTCCAAAATCCAACGCTCGTTGGGGAAGACTCCGAACAGACGGTAAGAAAACGACTTTAACCGTTAAAGAGATTGTCGATGATTCGCTTTCTGGAACTAACGAATGGGAAGTTACCGTAAATGATTTTGATGAAGCTTTGATAATCCTCGAAAAACTTGGTCTGTCGCATAAGACCTACCAAGAAAATACCAGGGATGAATTCCTATTAGGTGACTCTAAAATCTCGATTGATCATTGGCCAAAGCTCGGATATCTTCTCGAAATCGAATCTGAAAAAGTTGAGGATGTAATAAACTGCGCAGAACTTTTAGGTTTTGATGAAGAAGAAATTATCACTACCGATATTAAATCGTTATATTTAGAGCGGGGAATAAATTTGGATGAGCTACGCGAGCTTAAATTCTAAAAATTCAATTTTTTTGTAAGATTTAATTTACTACTTACGTGTCATATTCTTCGCTTTTCTGCAATTACTTTTGTTGGCTATGCGACCATTTTTCGTGACCAGCTTATTTTTTTATGAAAAAATCATTTCGTTCACTACCATCTATGATTTTTAAGATGTTTTCTTCAAGTTTTTGCTCCAGCTCTGCGATTTCTTGCTTTAAGACTTTTCTAATAAATTCTCGTCTCAATGCATCTTCCTCGATAGCTGAATTTTTTAAAGAAACCTGTCCATAATGAATTGCAAGTTCTTCTAATACTCTAAAATCATAAATAGCTATAATCCAGTTCCAATTTTTTAAAATATACTTAAAGATACTCAATCTTAACATTGCAATACCTTGAACTCTTAAAATAATCTTTGGAAAATCAATCAACCAGCCACTTTCTATCAAATACCGTGTAACAAAATTATGGAAATTCTCAAAATCATCATTTGCGCTATAGTATGGAACACGACCATTAAAGCTAATCGCTCTCAGGACTTCACTTACGGATAACTGCTTTTTCTGCCTCATTAATTTTAATAAATTTTCACTCTTTGTTTTTGAACAATACTTTCCTAAAACGTTCAAAAATTCCCCTGCCATTTTCGTCTGACTAGGCATTTCGAGGTCATAAGTAAGGGTAAAATTTTGATCATGATAGGGCGCAACTGATGCCTTTAATTCTTGTTCAAGGTTAAGAAGTTTTTCTTCCAGAGTCTGCTTAGTCCGCTTTTTCATAGGTCTCCTTTTGGATTTTCAAAATAAATATCTTCTTCAAATCTCGTTCGGATAATTGGGCAAGATTTCATTTTTAATAACTTATCCACTAACTCTATGATAGCCTTGTCTGATATTGCCATATTATTAACCCATCGTTTTGGGATCTTTCTTAGTCCATAATACGCTCCCGCGAGCTGACCATAAATTGCGCAATTTGTATCGGTGTCTCCTCCCAGCATTAAAATCTTTAACATTCCATCTTCAAAATTTTTGGAGTGAATAAAACCCCAAATCGCAATCGTAATTGAGTCTATAATATACCCCCCTAGATCCCTTAGACATTCACCATTGGAATTTATTCTTGAATAAAATAATGATTCAAATTTAAGAAAACATTCTTCAAATATCTTGGAAGTAAAAGTAAGATTATCCAAGGAAACAATCTTTTTCTTATTTCTGAATCTCAATGCCCTATATAAAAAATTTGCAAATATTTCTGTTCCCATTTCTGCAATCTCTGAATAATGGGTTTCCCGACCAGAAATCCAAGCCAACTCAACTATTTTTGCTAAGCTACTCCTCTTTGCCGCTGCAAGAATAGTTGGTGCTAATCGCATAATTGAGCCATTACCTGCATTGAATTCGCGTTTTGAATTTTTTCCTACAATTGGATTTTTTTCAAAAACTGAAATCGCATTATCGGTTTGCGATCCAACATCGTAGCCATAATCAAAATAACTTCTATATCCATGCGCTTCCCAGTCGCTATATTTTTTCATTACATCATAAGAATCGTATCCATAATTTTCAATTAAGCTGTCGGCTAAACATAAAGTCATGGATGTGTCATCGGTATAAACCCCTTTTGGCAATACGTGGTTATCATGAAAATCTTTTAATTTTTCAATATTTTCTCGGATTTCTTGACTGTTTACCCCAAACTGAACTGGTGCACCCAAAATATCACCAACCACCAAGCCAATCATCATACCGTAGGCTTTATTCTTCATGGCCACCACCAGGTATTTTTAATATATCCAATGCTGTCTTGAATTCTCCAAAATCGAGCCCGGCAAAAAACATGCCATTTTCATTTGAATGACTCAATTCCCATAAAACCGTTTGCGCAGAATAATCATCTTTTTTTCCATTCAAATAAAGTATTACTGCTGAATAAAAATCCCCATCTTCGAGCATAGTTTTTTCAATGTAATACTGAATATTTTTAATGTCGTCCATATGGTGAATTATATTACATTTTTGTTTATAAGATGATAATTTTTTAATAGCCAAAATACCTCACCGGACTCATGTTGCCAGGCAATCGCTCAATAGTTTTATTTAGATATAAATCTAATATTTCCTTATCATAAACTTCTTCACCATCAAACATGTATCTTTTTCCGTCTTCTGAATACCATTTAATAGGCCTGAAAATTCCGCGGACCACGCCTTTATATTCTGCTAAAACTAATTCTGCTTGCTCGGCCTTATTTAAATTAATTTTCCAAGACTTTCTAACGGCCTCGTAAAGATTTGGGTTCAGAATTAATCTTATAGGTCTTACTGATATTGATTGCCATAATTTTATGCTTAAATTCTTTGATTGGCTCAGTGGAATAAAAATCATTTATCTCTGTCGTCGTCAATATGGTTGATTTAAATTGGCTAATTAATAATTTTTCTTCCTCACTATGATGGCCTGATACAATATTTGATAAATCGGTATTAAGATTAAATTTTTCAAAACTTAGAGTATCTATAAGTGCTGACTCTAGAAAAAGGGCTTCTTTCTCGCTTAATGAACTTCTGATGATATATTGCAAAACCTCATTTCCGTTTTCCTTTATTTCTCTAATTAAATCTAGTTTCGCTGTTTTCTTGTCAATATTATCAATCGCTTCGTCCACATGATTAAAAACTCGATTTTTTGTTCCTTTACCTATGTAAAAAATTTTATGGTCTCGCGGGTCGACTAGTGCGTAAACATAATATTCTTTTGATTTTTTACTGAGTGCTTCTTCCGTCAGCTGAGAAAATTTATTTAACATCTTTATCCTTTCTACGAGC
>CALKRO010000108.1 GCA_937990205.1 uncultured Candidatus Saccharibacteria bacterium
TACCGAATTGTCACCCTCGGCCATATAGATATCATTTTACGTGATATCACCCACGCCAGA
Source organism: uncultured Candidatus Saccharibacteria bacterium (assembly GCA_937990205.1). Lineage (GTDB taxonomy): Bacteria > Patescibacteriota > Saccharimonadia > Saccharimonadales > Saccharimonadaceae > Nanosyncoccus. The sequence goes on from CALKRO010000108.1 coordinate 61, forward strand.
AGACACGATATTCAACATCACTTCGCCCTTCGTGTCGATCATTTTCAAAGAATCAACCACTGAAGTCACCGAACCTAACACGTCACCCTTAATAATTACATTAAAGACCTTCGCATTGTCCGCATTATTCATCATACGTAGCAAATCCGAGCTCGTCACATTCGCCGAAGCACTTTCTTCCACCAAATTCTGCGCGTTCAGCAGTGCCATCTTGCGTGCTGATTTTTCATCTTTTACTTCGATAAATTTATCACCGAAATTTGGCAGTTCCTTAAAACCAGTCACCGTCACTGGAGTCGAAGGCGTCGCTTTTCCTTTTGGCTTACCACGAAAATCTAGCATTGTGCGAATCTTACCATAAGCACTACCCGCCACGATAAATTCTCCGGTCTTTAATTCACCACCGGTCACCAAAAGATTCACCACTGAACCCTTACCAACTTCCATGTGTGATTCAATTACTAGACCTTCGGAAGGAATTTGCACATCGGCTTTTAATTCCTCGATATCAGCCGTCAAGAGAATCAAATCGAGTAATTTTTCGAGGTTATCCCCACGCTTGGCCGAAATTGGCACCATCGTAATATCGCCACCCCATTCTTCTGGGTTCAAACCATGTTGCGCCAAATCTGCCATCGTGCGTGGGATGTCTGCGCCTTCACGGTCAATCTTATTAATCGCTACAATAATTTTTGCGTTCGCACTTTGAGCAAACTTAATCGCTTCCACCGTCTGAGGCTTTACGCCATCATCTGCCGCCACTACGATCACCACAATATCGGTCAACATTGCACCATGCTGGCGAATTGCGGCAAAAGCTTCGTGTCCTGGCGTATCTAGAAAAGTAATTAGGCGTTCATTATGTTTCAATTGGTAAGCTGAAATATGCTGCGTAATACCACCGGCTTCCCCCTCCACGGTTTTCTTATGCAAAAGCGTATCAAGTAAGGTCGTTTTACCATGGTCCACGTGACCCATCACCGCCACCACTGGTGGACGCGTCACTGCCTTGTCTGATAATTCTCTTCTCAAATCTGAAGTTTTGGTCGAAGTATTCTTACGTTCCAAGCGCACATTCTTCAAACCCAATTCTTCAATAATAATACTTGCGGTATCAAAATCTAGGCGCTGATTAATCGTCGCCACAATTCCCTGCTTAAAAAGTTCGCCAATCAAAAATGTCACGGAAAGACCGAGCGCATTTGCTAGCTCATCTACGGTAATTGAACCCGCAATCTGAATCACCTTGTCTTGATTTTCTGCCATACTTACTCCTTACCGCCCCCAAGAGGACACATTTATCTAAATTATTTTACCATATTTTAGGGAGAGAAAAAAGCATAAGCAGTTCAAAATAAACTCAAACCAATTTTCCAGTTTGAGCCTATTTATACCTGGTAACTTCCGCCTCGCAAACGTCCATTACCGAAAAGAGAAACCAAAAACAAACAATATTTTATCTTGTAAATCCTGCGGCGGTCGCGGTTTCCATATTCGACGCCACGGTGGAATTTTTGCTATTCGCAATCGACTGAAGCCTTGCCTGCTCCACTCGTAAATCGTCTCGTTCTGCCTCGAGATCGGATAGCTGAGTATTCACTTCGTTAATTTTGTAGTCAAAAGCGGTAGTTTGCGACTGCTCTGAGACATAAAAAAGTCCCAAAATAGCTACCATGATCGTAATCATCAAAGCCGATGAAAAACGACCAAACACATTACTCTTATATTTCACACTATTTTGGTTTCTCGAATAGCCAGAAGAAACCGCATTGGCGTAAAAATTCGTTCGGGGCAAACTCGCGGCTGTACGCGTGCTTGTCATTCTGGTGCGGACTGAATAACTGTTTTGCTTTGGTCCATTAACTGTGATTCGCATTTTTCCTCGCAAAAAATACTCGCTAAAATCTTGTCGCAAAAAAGATTTTAATTAGTATTTCTAATTATTTTTATTTTTATTTTTCTAATTGCTGTGAGTTCATCTTTTTACACAAAAAATATTCATAGACCGAAGTCCCATATTAACCGCACTACCGCATCGCTAATATGGTCTTCGGGAAGGTCATATTTTTTATATAAAACACACTCTACGATTTACTCACAACCGCATCGGGGCCTTCACCTTTAGGGAGAATTTCCCGTCATATGGGAGCAAAAAGCTCCCAAAGTTTATCTAATTAACGAAAGTTAACTTTGATTTTTTGTGCGCGTGAGCTGTTTTTTACAATGATTTGCTTTGGCATATTGCCTCCTTTTTTTGTTTTTATTTTTATCAATGGAGCTGAAAAGTTGCTTAATTTTGCCTAGCGCTAATTTCTTTTTGCTACTCTTAATTTTGCACTTCTCGCTCGCGGATTGATAACGAGTTCAGATTCCCCCGCAATTACTGGGTTTTTCGTCAAAATCGTTAATTTTGATTCATACCCTAGCGCACTTTCCTGCTTAAAATATTGCTTCACCAGCCGATCTTCCAAGCTATGAAAAGTAATAATCGCCACTCTACCATTTGGTTTCAAAAGTTTAGGTAATAATGGTAAAGTTTTCTCGATAATCGAAAGCTCATCGTTAACAAAAATTCTTACAGCTTGAAAAACCTGTGTGGCCGGATGTTTTTTATGCCATCCATTTCCAGCGATTCGATCCGCCAATTCCTTAGTTGAAGAAAAAGGTCGACTCGTAACAATTTCCCTCGCGTGTTTTTTCGCTAGACCAATAGATTCTTCGCCGTATTCTTGGAAAATTTCTACCAGTTTTTTCTCTGGAAAATGATTAATCACCGTTTCAGCTGATAATTCCTGCGTTCTATCCATGCGCATATCTAAAGGTCCGTCATTTTTGAATGAAAAACCTCGATCCGAATTATCTAATTGCGGAGATGAAACTCCAAAATCTGCCAATATCATATCAAAAGTTTTTCCACACTCGATTAAGTGTTGCGCCGCACTATAAAAATCCATTTGTAAAATATCTAACTTTGATTCATCCAATGGATACTTCTCTCGAAGATATTTCACAGCATTCTCATCTCGGTCTACCAAGATGGAATCTTTATAATTCTGCGTAACCGCCAAAACCTTTCCCGCATGACCCGCATATCCCGCTGTCAAATCCAAATAAGATTCGCCCAGTTTCGGGTTTAGAGCCTCGAGAACTTCTGATAGCATTACAGGTTTGTGAAGTTCATTCATAACTACATTATAACTTATCCGAGATTTCTCTGATAGGTTTTTGTAGTTATTTGCTTCTTGTTTGAGATCGCTCAACTAGAAATTTTAGCGTGTTTGTGTTTGTATAGTTTTTGTTATTTAAACGAAACGTTTTACCTAGCAATAAAGTATCACAGTTTTACCACTCGCGCGGCTCATAACTATGATTGTTGAGAGACTTATTGTGTAGGTTGCATATTGAGTTAATTGGGAGGTGTTTTAAGAAGTACGAATGGCTTTGATTACGCGTGACCTAAACGCGCGCCAAGACTCCTAGTTGACCGACCTCAAACATTTTTTAATGTACTTTTATTTTTGTGGTTTTTGTTTTATTTATCCACTGACCTAATTCTAAATTATATTTATGCTTATTGCAAGTACTTTTTCACATAATTTTTTACATTTTTTCGCAGACTTTTCCACAATTAAACCACCATCTTTATTTTTTGCACAAACCCCACCGTATATATAGAGCACGCTTCACCCCTGTTAATTTTTGTGCAAATTATTTGTCGAGTTTTCCACACCTGTGCAAAACTTTTTGACGCTTCCCTGTTATTAGGCTCATTCCATCAGCTTTATTTCAACTTTTTCACATTTTGTCTTTTTTAATTTTTATTACATAATAACCGAACGCTTCTATTTGCGAAAAATCCTTTTTATTTCAAAATATATTACTTAATTAAGACTTTGGTAAAAATCTCAAATATCAAAAACCGAACAA
>CALKRO010000109.1 GCA_937990205.1 uncultured Candidatus Saccharibacteria bacterium
TAGGGGTATTATTGAACACATATTTTTCTATTTTGAACACAAAAATTACAAAATCCCACCATCAACAAAAATAGCCGCCAAAAAAGCGACTATTTTTCTAAATCAGGAACAAGTGTCTAGCTTAATTAGCTAATCATCGAGGAAATTTTACCGAGTTTGGCCGTAATCCTCGCGCGCACCTCTTTGCTGACTTGTCTTTTTGATACGTAATTCGTTTCATCATCAAAGAATTCAAACGTCATTCTCTATCTTCCTTTGCTCTTAAATTTTTATTTTTGTTTTGATTTATGATCTTCGTTACATTAATCATATCACAAATTTTACATTTGCAAGTAATTTTTTCAAATTTTATAAAAATATTACCAAGTTACGATTTTCGTCTGAAAAAGTTGAACAATTATTTTATTGAATTGAACAACTTTATCGATTTTTTCTCTTTTATCTGAGCGATGGATAGTTGAATAACTTTTTTATTCATCTATCCATCTCCTCCACTTTTTCTTGATCAGTCAATGCTTGTTTATTAGTGTTTCATTGACTTCTCGTCTATTCGATAATTTTTCCTTATTTATATTTATTATGTTAATGATTCTAGGTTTACTTACTTTTTTCTCGTCTTCGAGTATTCGAAGACTTTTTTACATATTTGATTTCCTGTTTATTTTTCTTTTAGTTAGCTTATTTTACATTTTTTGTTTTTATTGTCTAACTTGTTTTAAGTCTAACATAAACCACTATTTTTGTCAATACTGTTTATGCCTTAACAGAGGTAATTTCATCAAAAAGCTCCGTATTTTCCTACGGAGCTTCCTGTCAAGTCACTTGTTATAGAGCCATATATCTACACGTTTTCTATGTAAGACTGACCCCCCCTCGCTTAGATTTTTTCTAAAGAAATCGCTACATTCTCACCCTGAACTTTGACGATTTCGTCATAAGCGAAGTTCCCTTCATACACCAATTCTTCTGCCAAGACTTCATTCATCAGCATTTCACGGTAAGTTTCCGGCACTTCCATTGAAACCATTAACCTAATTCGATCATCGACATTAAGTCCCGCCTTCTTACGTGCGGCTTGTACGAAGCGAATCAATTCACGAATCTTACCTTCTTCCAGTAATTCCGGCGTCAAAGTCTTATCGAGCGCCAAAGCTTCCCCATGTTCGACCGACTTCACATTCACTTCTTCCATAATAATCTGCTCATAGAAGCCGTCCAGCTTTTCACCCGCGTAAACTAGCTTCGCTAGTGGCTGACGCACTTTAATTTGCGCCTCAGTTTCCGTCTTCTTCATTCTTTCTGCTAGACCAGCCGTAATAATCTCACGCGTCTTTGCCATCTGGGTAAGCACAGCCTCATCAATCACGCCAGCTTCTGGCCAATCCAAAAGATGCACTGATTCTGGAATTTCCGAATTCACCACACCAGCACCAGTCATCTTCTGGTAAAGCTCTTCGGCGAGGAATGGCGTAAATGGTGCCAAAATCTTCGCAAGATAAATCAGCGCATAGTACAGTGTCGAATAGGCCTCCAACTTATCCTGGTCATCTTCTGATTTCCAGAAACGCCTACGTGATCTACGCACAAACCAGTTCGACATATCGTCGATAAATTCTAATACCGAAGATAAAGCCGCTGGAATATTATAAGCCTCCATACCTTCTGTAATCTGATTACGCACCTGATGGACCCTGGAAACTAACCAAATATCTAATGGGTTCACGAATTCACTCACCACCATCGCTTGTTCAGAATCAAAGCCATCCACTTCCGCATACATCGTAAAGAAATCATAAACATTCCAAATCATCGATAACTTACGCGCCACATCCGACACATCTTTATCAATCAATGAGAAATCTTCTCCCGCAAGCACCGGCGAAGAAAGCATCAAGAAACGCAAGGAATCTGCTGAATATTGATCCATTAGGAGATTCGGATCGGTGTAATTTCCTAATGATTTCGACATCTTACGGCCATCGTTACCCGCCAAAGTACCGGTAGTAATCACATTCTTATAAGCAATATCCGAAAAGAGTGCGGTATTTACCACATGCACATAATAGAACCACGCACGCACCTGGCCCACGTATTCCACGATAAAATCTGCAGGATAATTCTTTTCAAATTTTTCGCGATTTTCAAAAGGATAATGCAACTGCGCAAATGGCATCGAACCAGATTCGAACCAACAATCTAACACCTTATCAATACGCTTAAAATGCTCACCGTCAATCTCAAATTCAATTTCATCCACCCATGGACGATGATAATCTTCGAGTCTCGTACCCGAAAGTTCATAAAGTTCATCATAAGAACCCACTACTTTCACGCTTCCCTTGTCGCCCTTCCAAACTGGCATTGCCGTGGCAAAGAAACGGTCGCGTGACAAATTCCAATCCGGCGCCGCTTCAATATTCTTTTCGAAACGACCATGCTTCAAATATTCTGGGAACCAATTAATTTTTTCATTTTCAGAAATCAACATGGTTTTCGAATCCGTCACGTTAAAGAACCAGCTTGGAAATGCCCGGTAAATAATACGTTGTTTCGAACGTGGATTGAATGGATATTCGTGCTTAATATATTTAATACGATATACGATACCCTTTTCGAGCAGCATCTTAGCAATAATTTTATTCGCCGCCCAAAGTTCAATGCCATTCTCATCGGTCTTGCGCACACCGAGGTCCATCAACCATTTTTCGGCTGCTTCCACATAATAACCCTGTTCATCCAAAAGATCCACAAAGTCCACTTCGTGTGCCAAAGCCAAATCATAGTCCGCCTCACCATAAGCCGGAGCGATATGCACGATACCCGTGCCATCTTCATCCGAAACATATTCTGCAGTTAATACATGATAGGTATCTTTTTGACGTTCTTCGCGTGAGAAATTCTCCATCAAAGGCTGATATTCTAGACCCACTAATTCTGCACCCGAAAGTTCCTTCAAAAGTTCATATTCCCCTTCAAAAACCTCTGCCGCCGTCTTCATGAGTGTCACGATTCTATCTTCGCCCACTTGATACAGACCATAAGTCAATTTTTCATTTACCGCTAGAACCAAGTTTGCCGGCAAAGTCCAAGGCGTAGTCGTCCAAGCTAGCAGATAGGCACCCTGTAGTTCCCCCTCACTCACCACCTTAAACTTCACAAACACCGATGGATCAGTCACCTCTTGATAAGCATCGTTATCCATCGTCACCTCGGCTTTCGAAACCGGCGTCGAGAATTTAGTGTCGTACATCAAAACCTTACGGCCTTCAAAAATCAGACCTTTGTCATACAAAGTCTTAAACGCCCACCAGACCGACTCCATATAGTTCTTATCCATCGTGCGGTAAGCCCCACGAAAATCTACCCAGCGACCGATACGCTCAATCGTCGATTCCCAAGCTTCCGAATTTGCCACCATCGAAGCCTTGGCCTTTTCAATATAAGCAGCTAGCGGCCACTTCGTACCAATTTCGCGACGGTCTGTAATACCTAATTGTTTCTCGACAAAATTCTCTGCTGGTAGCCCGTGACAATCCCAACCCCAACGACGCTCTACCCGTTTTCCGCGCATCGTCCAAAACCTTGGCACTGCATCCTTCGTCACTGAAGAAAGCAAGGTTCCATGATGTGGCATACCCGTAATGAATGGAGGTCCATCATAAAAAACATATGAATTATCAATATCGCGTTGCTCAATCGATTTTTCAAAAGTCTGATTTTTCTTCCAAAATTCAATCAAAGCTTTTTCGTATTCTAAAGCTCGTCTTCTTGTATTTGCTTGATATTTCATATTTCCTCTTTCTAATCCGTTTCCTCTGTATTTTTCAAAATTTTCGTATATATTCCGTTCGGTTCGTCCATGGTAGTTTCAATAATTTCTTCGCGGAATAATTCGTAAATATTTCCCTCAATTTTGTCATCAAAGTACAATTTTAAATCGTATAACCTGCGTAAATGTTCCCCTGCGCGTCGAATATTGTGCCGAATCAAGATATCTGAGAAGCGATCCGAAATCGTCATAATCCCCGTATGGTGACACATATTGTCGCAAAGCTGAATCAATCTATCATAATCATCAATTTTCACACGCAACATATATTCTTGTGTCATACGAATCGTATCCTCGTCCATCCCCTCCCAAAATTCGTCACGGTTCAAAGTCGGAAAACCGTAATAAGTGTGGGTCATCGAAATTCGCGCTGGAATTTCCAAACCCTTTTCCATCAAAATTTCATAACCAAAAATCGGGTGCTTCAATCCTGCATGCTTCATTTTCACCCGACCAATATCATGCAGTAATCCCACTGCATAAGCCATATCCGGGTCAAGCTGATCTTTTTTCATGGCACGCGCAATCGCCTCCGCCGCTCTCGCCGTACTCTTAGAGTGCTGCTCCCAGTAGATTTTATATCCAGGCTGCGTTTTGCCCCAGGCAAAAATTGCCTCTGCTTGTTCCCTGATTTTACTCATCCCTTTAATTATACAACAAAAATCTAGACTTCGCTAAAAGCCAAACACCTGAGTCAAAGCTATTCCCCCATTTTTTTCGAATCTTCCTCTCAATTCGCTGAGACTAAACTTCGCGAATCACGTACTTCACTTCGGAAATTTGTGGCAATGGCCTGCCCGCCCACTTTTTTACCACCATCCCATCATCCTGCAAAACCAAAACCGTCGGATATTGCACAATATCTCTCGCTCTCGCAAATATTTCTCCGTCAATCGTTTCCGGATCGATTAATTCCACCTCTTTTCGCGCCTCATATTCGAAGTCTCGCTTCCACATCTCAGCTTCCGAAGCAAATTCCGAATGTTGTTTTACCACTATTACTACACGCATTCTTTTTTCTTCTTTCTTTGTTCCCTAATAATACTTTCAAATTCATCCAAAGTCTTAAACTGCAAAAATACACTGGCAAATCGCACGTAGGCTACCTCATTTTTCTCTGCCAAAACATCCAAAATCGCCTGACCAATCTCATGCGACTCCACTTCGTCGCGGTCCAGAGCATACATTTTCGCCGTCACTGAGTTTACTACGTCCTCAATTTCAAATTCCGAATTAAAAAACTTACCCACACTGCGTTTTACCGCCCCACGCAACTTATCTCGATCAAAAACCTCTCGATTTCCACTACGTTTTTTCACCGTCAACGTTGGTAGCTCGATGCGCTCGTAGGTCGTAAATCGATAACCATCTTTCGTCACTCGTCTGCGACGTATCATCTGGCCGTCCGTAGTTTCTCGGCTTTCCAGCACTTTACTATCGCCAATGCCAATATTTATATTCATTATAATTTCTATCTAAAATGACTGGGCTAGCCAGTCATTTCGAATTGTTAAGTTATTTTTTATTACGGAATCTTGCACGAAGTGAAGGTGGTACATCCAAATCTTCTTCTTCGTCTTTTTTACCGATGCGTTCCCAAATATTTTCCTTTGGGGCGGCAGTGAAGTTACTTTGGAATTCATGGTTTGTAGTAGCCGTATGGTCGAAGTTGCTAACTGGAGCCACTACTGGTTCACTCACTTGAGATTTCATCGCTTCTACGCGTTCCATCACCTCTGCATTACGACGAGCTTCTTCTTCCTCTGCACGTTTTTGGCGGTAATAATCTGAATCAAAACCAGTTGCTACCACGGTAATTACGATTTCATCCTGCAATTCTGGGCGGATTGAAGCACCGAAGATAATATTAGCATCTGGAGAAACTGCACCAGTAATTTCCTCAGCCGCTTCCTGGATTTCTGACATTGACATATCATAACCACCAGCTACTGAGAAGAGTACACCACGAGCACCATCAATTTTCACTTCGATGAGTGGAGATTCAATAGCTTGTTGAGCTGCCAATTTCGCACGGTTTTCACCGGAAGCACGGCCGATACCCATCAAAGCTGAACCAGCGTTCTTCATAATTGCCTTCACGTCAGCAAAGTCTAGGTTAATTAGTGCATGTTCGGTAATTAATTCTGAAATACCTTGTACGCCCTGACGCAAAACATCATCTGCAATCTTGAAAGTCTCAAGTAATGGCGTACGTGGGTCGATAGTCTGCAATAAACGATCATTCGGAATCGTAATCAAAGCATCGACTTCCTTCGCTAATTTTTCAATCGCAAAATCTGCATTCTTCTTACGTTGTGCACCTTCAAAGGTAAATGGCTTAGTCACCACCCCCACGGTCAAAATATCCTGCTTCTTAGCTTCCTGAGCCACTACTGGACCAGCACCAGAACCGGTACCACCACCAGCACCCAGAGTAATGAACACCATATCGGCATCCTTAATAGCTTCACAGATATTATCACGGCTTTCTTCCGCAGCGGTTTGACCTTTTTCTGGATCGCCACCGGCACCAAGACCTTGGCCAATGTGAACTTTCACGTCTGCATTAGAGTGATGTAGAGCCTGGGCATCGGTATTGACCGCAATAAATTCAACACCGGAAAGTCCAACTTCCTTCATGCGATTTACCGCAGAACCGCCAGCTCCACCGACACCGATTACTTTAATCGTCGCTTTGCTTTCCACCTCTGTTGGTTTTATTTCTGGCATCTTTATTCCTCACTTTTAACTATAGATTACTTCTATATTAACACATTTCTAGCCAGAATAAGAGATTTTTATCTTCCGCCGCCAAATAATTTACTGAGGAAGCCCACCGGCTTTTCTTCCACGCGCGTTTCTTGCTCGCGCATATCGTCATTCATCATCAAAGCCAAACCAATCGCCACCGCGAAACGAGGCTTCTTAGTTTCATTATCAATATGAGTCACATCCATTAGCGGCAAA
>CALKRO010000110.1 GCA_937990205.1 uncultured Candidatus Saccharibacteria bacterium
ACAACTGGGTGTCACATTACGCGAGACACCAGGCTTACCTCACCAAGGGGATTTTGATTTCCGTCTTCGATGAACGTACAGGTGCGAAAGAAGCCTTCTATTTTGAGGGTGGAATTAAGAGCTACGTAAAGCGTCTAAATAACGGCAAGGAAGTGCTTTCAGATACGATTTTCTATGTAGATAAACAGATTGAAGATTCCGAAGTAGAGATTGCCGTTCAGTATAATGACACTTATGCGGAAACCATGAAGCCATTTGCAAACAACGTTTTGACCCCTGAAGGTGGTTCACACGTGGTGGGCTTCCGTACGGCTTTGAACCGTGTACTAAATGATTATGCGCGCAAGAATAACCTTTTGAAGGAAAAAGAAGATAACCTAACCGGTGACGATATTCGTGAAGGTTTAACGGCGGTGATTTCGGTGAAATTACCTAATCCAGAATTCGAAGGCCAGACCAAGAATAAATTGGGCAATCCAGAGGTGCGTGGCTATGTCGATAAGGTGATGAGCGAATATTTTGGCTACTTCCTCGAAGAAAATCCAGCAATTGCGAAAAAGATTGTCGGTAAGGCGACTTTGGCAGCGCGTGCTCGCAAGGCGGCAAGAGCGGCGCGTGATAACGTAATTCGTAAGGGTGCCTTTGAAGGTTTGAATTTGCCTTCGAAATTAGCCGACTGTTCTTCCAGAGACCGTTCAGAGTGTGAGCTCTTCATCGTAGAGGGTAACTCGGCGGCGGGTTCGGCGAAGGAAGGTCGTAATTCGAAGATTCAAGCGATTTTGCCACTTCGCGGTAAGGTATTAAATACCGAGCGCGCGAGATTAGATAAGATGTATGCGAACGCGGAGCTGGTGTCTTTGATTAAGGCTCTAGGTGTAGGGATTGGTGATCAGTTCGATATCTCTGGACTACGTTACTTTAAGATTGTGTTTATGACCGATGCTGATGTGGATGGTGCGCATATTTCGACATTGCTTCTGACTTTCTTCTTCCGCTATATGCCAGAGGTGGTGAAGGGTGGACATGTGTATTTGGCTAAGCCACCGCTGTTTGGCTTGATTAAGGGTACGGGTGCGAACCGTAAAATTGATTATATTTATGATGAAGCGGCCCTGGAAGAAAAATTGACTAAGCGCATTGAGGAACGTAAGAAAGAAGGCTTGAAGATTAACCCAGAGGATGAACGCTTTAAGCAGGCTGGCTATACCGCACAGCAGCGCTTTAAGGGTCTTGGTGAAATGAATGCGCAACAGCTTTGGGATACCACGATGAACCCAGAGAATCGTGTTTTGATTCGGGTGAATATCGAGGATGCGGAAAAAGCGGATGCGATCTTTACGAAATTGATGGGTACGGAAGTTGAACTACGTAAAAACTTTATTCAGTCGCGTGCCGCCTCAGTTAATATTGATGATTTGGACTTCTAAGGAAAGGATGAAAAATGACGAAAAACGATAAAAAAGTTCCACAAGAGCCAAATGACGAAAAAATCAATACTGAGATGAGTGCGGCAGAAAATGTCGCAGAAGGAATGATTGAGGAAGCTGCAGAGGAGATGGAAGATGCTCATCTGGGCGGATTAACCGCGCACCGTGCCGTAGATGGGGTCGAGGAATTGACGGTCGAGAACGTGATGGAGGATTCCTTCCTGCGTTATTCAATGTCGGTGATTATTGATCGTGCCTTACCAGATGTGCGTGACGGCCTGAAGCCGGTGCATCGCCGTATTCTTTATGCAATGTATAAAAATGGTTGGCGCGCACCACATGCTACAGTGAAGTCAGCACGTATCGTTGGTGAAGTAATGGGTAAATATCACCCACACGGTGACTCTTCGATTTACGATGCAATGGTGAATTTGGCGCAACCTTGGAAAATGCGCTACACCTTGGTAGAAGGTCAGGGTAACTTCGGTTCGATGGACGGCGATGATCCAGCGGCTTCACGTTACACTGAGGCCAGAATGGATAAGGTGGGCGCTGAGCTTCTGGCAGATATCGAGAAAGAAACCGTAGATTTTCGTGATAACTTCGACGGTACAGAGAAAGAGCCGGTAGTTTTGCCAGCAGCCTTGCCAAATATTCTTTTGAATGGTCAGATGGGTATCGCGGTCGGTATGGCGACTAATATTCCACCACATAACCTCGGTGAAGTAGTGGATGCGACGGTGGCTTTGATTGAAAATCCCGAAGCCAGCCTAGAAGATTTGATGAAGCATGTGAAGGGTCCAGATTTTCCAACAGGGGCGGAAGTTTACGGTGGTGCACCGATGAAGCAAGCTTATGCGACCGGTAAGGGCTCGGTGACGATTCGTGCGGTAGCTAATATCGAAGAGCGTAAGAATGGCCGCTTTAATATTGTGGTTACCGAGGTGCCTTACGGTATGAGCAAGGAAGGCTTCATTGAGAAGGTTCGTCAGCTGGTTTTGGATAAAAAATTGACTCACATCGCGGATGCACGTGATGAATCGGCTCGCGGTAAGATTCGCGTAGTAGTAGAACTGAAAAAAGATGCTTATCCAAAGAAGATTTTGAACCAGCTTTATAAGATGACGGATTTGCAGACTAATTTCCACTATAACGTTTTGGCTTTGGTGAATGGAATTCAGCCACGGATTATGGG
>CALKRO010000111.1 GCA_937990205.1 uncultured Candidatus Saccharibacteria bacterium
CATATTCACCTACATTTTCTGGCCCAAGCTGAAGGATAATTCCGCGCCGGGGCAGGATTCTTCGGGTACGTCGCAGGACTCATCCGAATAATACGCCCAATGTTGCGTTATTCGCGGGACTACAAAGATGGGAAGCAACTACTAGATGCTAAGTACGTATTACATAGGCTATGAAGGTATCAGGAAGAGTGCCCTCACCTGGCAGGGTTTACGCTGGGGGCTCGCGCAGGGATACATCAGCCACGCAGATATTCTGCGATACGCCTCCGACCGGCTGAAGGAAGACTCCAGCGACCTAGAATACGAACTCTACCAGTGCAAACCCGACCACACCTACCGGATTGATGGGATTCTGGCCGAACTCGCGCGGCACGAAGACTCCCCTGAACTCACCGACCCTGAACCCGGAAGCACCGACCCCCGCCACGCGCTCTGGCTGTACCTGCTACTCAAACATGTGTATGAGCACCGCAAGAACTTTGACGACCCGCTGGGCGAGGTAGAAATTCTTCACGCCGATTTTGGCTACCCCGAGGACGTGACCCCGTTCGTGCGATACATGCCCCCCGACCAACGATGACCCTTAAACATACACTCGCCAAGAGAACATCGACAGACTCTATGCTCTGTGGGAGGCGTACTTGTACAACCACAACCGTAGAAGTTATATACAGTAAATATACACTCCTAATACCTAAATACTTAATAAATCTTTTAGACCGTCCAGATGTACAACTTGTGTATCATATCCACTCAAAAACTCGCCAGGACTACCATTCCTGACAACTACTGCCGTTTTAATAGACCATTCTTGTACCTCAATATAGGAATCCCTAAAACTTCTATACTCAGATTTTGATTTATGTTTTTTACACCACTCACCGACAAAATATTTAATAACACCTGGAATATCTTTAAATACTTCAGAAGCAGTTCTTTCCACTTGAGAAAAATATTTAATAATCTTATCTAAATCATTAACTATTGATCTTGCGTTCTGATCCGAAAACAAGTCTTTAAAATCTAATACACATATAACCTTATTATCTTTATCGAATACAAGAGCATCAATCTCTCCTGTGAATTTAGTATTCCCAACTTTTACACCTTGCTTATTAGTTCTACCCCAGACAGCCCCTATATCATCAAGATATTTCTCACACAGTATTTCAAACTCCTTCCCCCTAGAATTGCGTCGCCCCTCAAGAGCTTTGGATATTTAACTTTTCGCACACTCGGAGGTACAGGGAACTCCCCATGCAAAAGATAGTATGCCCATCTATTCTGAGACGACAAAATCAGACCTCTAGAAAATATGATAGATTCGTCCATTATTATGAATGGATGAGTTGCAAGACGTTTCTTTTGATGACGAGTTTTAGAAACCTTAATATCATTTAATCCTATATCACAAGAATTAAAAATTAAAAATTTGAATGCTTTAAGCCATTTATCGCCTCTGCTCTGATATTGAGAAATAAGGGGATTCGCAAGATATGATGAATAATCAACACGCTCTACATCTAATGGACGAAGAGAATCAGATAGTATATTGAATAACTCGCTTATACCAAAACCAAGCTCCTCTTCCATTGCTAATGATATCTCCTTTAGATCTTTTATATACTCTGGAAGTTCAATAATCCGAGTATACATGTTTAGATCACGATTATCCCTATCAAAGCGCCTGTATGGCTCATTATGAAATGTATTAAAATATTTAATAAAATCAAATCTTACTGGAATGTACTCAATAGAAATATTCCGTCTTCTCTTTGATATATTTACATTTCCGAGAGTTACTATTTTAAAAAACTCTGCATCCATTAATTCATAGAATGAATCCAGAGTTATATAAGTCGATACAAACTGAACTACATTCATATATTCGCAAATGTCGGATATTTTATTTTTTGAAGAGGATTTTATTACACAAGCACGCTCACAAATGTATCGTGAACAAAAACTGAGCATCCTTGGGTAAAATTCTTCATATTTCTTTAAAACAGGACTTTTAGATAAATCCACTGGATCAACCAAAAATATTGAACACCACCACATAAGACTACTAGGATCATAGTTCCTTATTTTTCTATCAATATCTCGTAAAATACTGCTTTTAACTTCTAAAAGGTGTTTAAGAACATTATCCTTTTGGAATGCTTAAAATCTTTAATTTCCTTGGCGGTAGATCTAGGAAGGCTAAAAGTATATTTTTGAGGTATTTTTTGATGGTCGTTATTTTCCTCTTCCCCAACCATATTACTTCCTTTCAGAGTGATCTTATAGCCATACCAGCTGTACAAATATATACCCTACACTTAAAACCATGTACCGCATCATGACTGTCTGC
>CALKRO010000112.1 GCA_937990205.1 uncultured Candidatus Saccharibacteria bacterium
GGCGACGACTTTGTCGATAACGGCGACACTATTCAAGGTGGACCCTGTCAGGATCTCATAGAATATTTTAGCGACAAGCCCTATCTAGATTAATGTGGTTTTTGATTAAGTCTTAATAAGTTTATTTTTTAAACCCCAGACAATCTCCCCTTATTTAGCTCGCTACGTTTTTATCCCGTACTAGCCAGAAAAAATAACCTCATCAGAGGTTATTTTCTTATTTGTTGCGCTTGCGCTTTTCGCTGTGCTTGTGATTGTTATTACGAT
The DNA here is from genome assembly GCA_937990205.1 of uncultured Candidatus Saccharibacteria bacterium. Lineage (GTDB taxonomy): Bacteria > Patescibacteriota > Saccharimonadia > Saccharimonadales > Saccharimonadaceae > Nanosyncoccus. The sequence continues at coordinate 268 of CALKRO010000112.1, forward strand.
TCAATTTAGAAATCACAATCTTTTTCTTTTTAACTGCCATATTTTCTCCATGCAGAATTAGTAAGATATTTTAAATATTATAGCATATCTTCGCATCCTCGCAAGAAAAAAGAGACGCGAAGAGATACTGACTCAGTATTTTTCATATTCACACGAGAAAGATTCTGCCTTTCTTCGCAAGAAAAAAGAGACGCGAGAAGCGTCCCTTTTTGACAAATTTTTCAGAACTTGAACTAATCGGATTGTCCTCTAAGTTTTACGTAAGCTCAGAACTTGAACTAATCAGACTATTTTCTAAATTTTATGTGAGTTCAGAACTTGAATTAATCAGATTGTCTTCTTCAGATTTTGCGTAATTTTAAAAATTAATGGCAAGTCACTTTGTCGTCCGATACTTGCGGAAATCTCAGAAACCAGATCGTTGATAACGAGAAGCGCATCCATCGTGTCCGCCTGTTTCAAGGTTTCATCGATCGCATCTTTGACACTAGTGATAATCCAAACCATCTTAGTATCAAACGTAAACACTCGCTCTGTATCCACCAGGCCAGCCATCTTCATTTGCACTTTGCGTGTGAGAAATTGTTCCTGATAATAATCTTTCAGATTGCGAATCTTGCTCCGCTGTTCATTAATTTTCGGCTGCGCCACATAGGTATCGCAAGTCTTCACTGGTGGCATTTTCGATTCGTTAATAATTACATTCCAATGTCCGCCCAGTTCAATCGAAAACGGCGACGTGCTGAGAATTTTCGATTCCGTCGGTCGATATTTAATATTTATCTTCTGGAAATCGTTAAAATGATTCACCAATTCCGAACAAGCCGTATAAGCCTGGGCTAGGGAATTAAGACTTACATCAATCCACTCCCGCTCGGTCTCTTCGTTAATCGATTCACCTTCACGCTGTGCCAACTTGGAAGAATAAACCAGTACTGCATTATGAATTAACTCAATATTCAGCGCCTTCGCCAAAAACTTATCGTAATCTAGAAATAATTTCACGGCAGCGGTCAAATCTTCACCAATTAAGATCCAATAATTTAAAAAATGATCAGGTCGTATTACTTGGTTGATGAAATTAATCGAATCCTTCACTTTACTAAGGTTCTGCTTCAGGCGCGGCACCGTATAGTAAATTATCTGCATGTAACGGCTGAGCTCTTCATAGGCCTTCAATTCATCCGGCTCATAAACATCCTTCATGTGCAGCGACGAATGATAATTATCATCGAGTGCCCGCAGTTTTTGTCGCAAACCATCCGTATAGTAGATAAAAGCCTGCATCTGATTCACCATTTCTTTTGCGTAATTGATGAGCTTGTTTAGGTCGGCATTAAAATCCACCAGGTCAGCATCTTTCTTTTTCATGTTCCCCTCCTTTGAAAAACTGTCAATTGTAAGTTACTCTTGTCAAACAAGACAAATATATTATAACTTATTTTTACCCCCTTGTCTAATCTGTTAATCTGCTTAAAATTCTGAACATGCTTATGTTATAATTAAGCAAATGAATGAAGCACAAATCCAGGCAGCCAGGCGTGAAAATGAGGAAGAGGCCACCTCTCGCCGTTCGCTGACCCTTAATATTCCATACCTCGATATGCGCCCACTTGAAGAGCGCCTACCTCTGGTATTTGGCCTAATTGATATTGCTAAAATGCATAGCGACTACGTGCTGCCTTTGCAAAAAGGTGGTGCCGGGGAGCCTTATCAATTTCTTGTCACCTCGCAAGCCCCACGTAGTACTATCAAAGAACTCACTGACCGTTTTAATGTTAATGGCGACGGTGTCGACTTCTTCTTGATTTCGAATAGTGGCTATCAGGCTATGATGTTGCGCTATGATCCGCCGAAAGAAGTGCATTATGACGATATCAAAATTGCCAGCGAGGGTGACTCTGAAACGATTGCCTCGGTTTCTCAAACCTTGAATTCCGTCGGTACTGACAAGGTCTTCGATTTTCTTTTGGACCAGGCTGACAAACTCGGCGCTTCCGATATTCATATCGAAAATCTGCGTGACAACATCCGTATTCGTATGCGCGTTGATGGCATTTTGCATCCAGTCGCCAATATTGAACGTGATCGTTATCGTGTCTTTATGGGTGAACTGGGTTCGCGCGCCGGGGTTTCTTCCGCGGCTACCACTCCACAATCCGGCCACATGCAAAAAAATATTTTCCGTGATGGCTCTTCACACCTCTTGAATATTCGTGTCGAAACCGTGCCAACCATGTATGGTCAGGACGCTGTGCTTCGTCTCTTTAACTTTGATGAATCTTTGCTTAATCTCGATCTCTTGGGTCTTTCTGAATCTGAGCTTGCCGCCATTCATGATGTGGTTTCGCATCCGCGCGGCCTCGTCCTCATGGTCGGTCCGACCGGTTCTGGTAAATCTACCACACTTTATTCCATGCTTAATGCTTTGAATAGCACCGATCGCAAGATTATTACCCTTGAGGATCCGATTGAATATGGTATTTCTGGCGTTTCTCAAATCCCGGTCAATACTACCAAAGGTGGTTCTTTCGCCGATGGTCTCCGTAGTATTCTGCGTCTCGACCCAGATGTCGTGATGGTGGGTGAGATTCGTGATGCCGATACTGCAAAGACGGCGATTCAGGCTTCGATTACTGGTCACTTGGTTCTAAGTTCCTTCCACGCCAATTCTACCGCGGCTGCTTTTTCCCGTATGATTGACCTCATCGGTACCAACCCAATTTTCTCCAGCTCAATTCGTATGGTGATGGCGCAGCGTCTAGTGCGTGTACTTTCGGAAAACAAGAAAGCCTATCAGCCGGATGAGGCCACTCGCAAATATGTTTTGAATGTTCTCTCTAATCTTTCGGACGAAGTGATTAATCAGCAACTCGGCTTCACTTTTGATCCAAATAACTTCACGCTTTACCAGGCAGTTCCATCTGGTATCGAAGATCCCTTTGGTTACAGCGGCCGCAAGGTAATTATGGAACAATTAATCGTCACTGAAGAGGTGCAAAAATTCATTCGCGGTGATGTCGAGGACATTAACACCGACCTCATCGAAAAAACCGCCCAAAAAGCCGGTCTTATCACTCTTGAACAAAAAGGTATTTTCGCCTGCCTTCGTGGAGAAACCACTCTCGACGAAGTCTCGCGTGTAATTTAAGGAAAACTATGTCAGATAATTCAGATCTATTTAAAAATCATCAGGGAATCGCTTCGGATCCAAACTCTGAAGCAGCGAAAATTCCTGTGCAAGCTCAGGGAATCGCTTCGGAATCAAACTCTGAAGCTGTGAAAATCCCCGTTCAGGCCGAGTCGGACGATATCTTTTCTCGTCCTTTCGTCCCAGATACTCCAGAAGAAACGCCTGCTCCAGAAAGTGATTTTGTTGAGCCTACCACCCCTTATGGTACTCCACCAGAACTACTGGAAAGCATCGATATTTCTAGCGAGTTACGGGAAAATAAAAAGAATAATAAGCGGTGAAGTAAGCGTTCGAGGAATC
>CALKRO010000113.1 GCA_937990205.1 uncultured Candidatus Saccharibacteria bacterium
TCTGAATCCGAAATTCGCGACTGGGTAGCCAGAAATTATAAGCTAGTCAATCAAGGCATCGAATTCACTTTCTTCACCGATATCAAAATGGACGGCCTAGCCATGTCCCTACATTATGAAAATGGCATTTTTAAGCAGGCAGTCACGCGTGGCGATGGCCTAGTGGGTGAAGATGTTACGATGAATGTGAAAACCATTCAAAATATCCCACTTAAATTAAATCTGGATAATCCACCAGAGCATCTGGAAGTGCGCGGCGAAGTAATTATTTTTAAGCAAGATTTTGAAAAACTTAATCAAATGCAGGCTAAGCTAGGAGAGAAACCTTTCGCTAACCCGCGTAATCTTGCTGCCGGTACCATCCGCCAGCTCGACCCTCGCATTGCCGCTAGCCGTCCGCTCCGTTTTATGGCCTACGATCTGGTGACGCCAGATTTACCGACCCATCAGGAAGCTTATGAATTTTTGCGTCAAATTGGTTTTCAAACTTCCGGTCAAGATCATATCTATACGCATCTCAACGAAGTTTTTGCTGAAATCAAACATCTCGGCCAAGTGCGCGGTGATTTTCTCTTTAACACCGATGGTATGGTGATTAAAATTAATGATCGCAAGATATATTCTGAACTTGGCATCGTCGGTAAAACTCCTCGTGCTGCTGTGGCTTTTAAGTACCCTGCCGAAGAATCCACCTCGAAGGTGCGCGATATCGTGATTTCAATCGGTCGTACTGGTGCTGCGACTCCGGTGGCCATCTTAGACCCCGTGGAAATTGCCGGCAGTACTGTGCGCCATGCTACTTTGCATAATTCTGATGAAATCGCCAAGCTCGATATTCGGATCGGTGACACCGTGATTATTTATAAGGCGGGTGACATTATTCCGAAAATTAAGGAAGTATTATTTACCCTTCGCCCAGAGAATACTGAGCCTTTTGATTATGAAAAAGCTCTCAAAAATCAATATCCAGAACTTGAGTTCGAGCGTCCAGACGGAGAAGTGGTTTATCGCGTGAAGGGGCAGGATTCGGATTTTATTTTGCGTCGTAATCTTGAATATTTTGCCAGTAAGCAAGCGCTAAATATCGAGGGCCTAGGTGAGAAAAATGTCAATTTGTTGGTCGATGCTGGCCTCTTGAAAAGCCTAGTTGATCTCTACCGTTTGCAAAAATCAGATTTAATTAAGCTCGAACGTTTTGGCGAATTGTCAGCCACTAAATTAATAAATGCCATCGAGGGGACTAAGCAGGCGCCGCTCGCCAAATTTATCACCGCGCTCGGCATTCGACACGTCGGCGCACAAACAGCGGTCGCCCTCGCTGATGCCTTCCAGTCACTTGAGGCACTGCGTGATGCTACCGAAGAAGAGCTGCTAAAAATCCCGGATATCGGTCTCACGGTTTCTGAATCGATCTTGGCTTACTTCGCCGATGAAGATAATTTAAGGCAACTCGATGATTTTGCTTCGCTCGGTGTACATCCAGTTTACGTTAATCATGATAACGCCCCACTTAAAGGTCAAAGTTTTGTCGTCACCGGAACACTTACTGATATGGGGCGTGAAGAAGCGGAAGATTTATTACGCGAAAAAGGCGCTACGGTCACCAGTTCTGTGACCAAAAATACTACCGCCTTAATTGCCGGCGCTAAGCCAGGTGCTTCGAAAGTCACCAAAGCCGAAAAACTCGGTATTAAGGTTATTTCCGAAGCAGAATTCCGTGAATTAATTAAATAAGACTATAAATTTAAACTAAAAAATAGGTGCCATCTCGCACCTATTTTTTGATTTGTTATCTAGTCCAGGAATCTTAGATTCTCCTAGAGTCTTATTCTTATGATCTAGGCCGAAATTAAGCTCTCTTAGAACCTCACTGTTTTTTAGTTTTCCGCGAATGGATTTTTCAGAACTAATTCTGGATTAGCTTCCGCAATACGCATTAATTCGTTGTATTTTGCAATGCGTTCCGAGCGAGAGAGGGAACCAGTCTTGATTTGTCCCGTCCCGAGTCCCACCGCGA
>CALKRO010000114.1 GCA_937990205.1 uncultured Candidatus Saccharibacteria bacterium
TTCTTGGTCTCGGATCCTCGTTTTCTAGAAACAAAAATAACCCTCACGGGTCATTTTTACTTCCTGGCGGAAGCGAGAGGATTCGAACCTCCGAGACCTTTCGGCCCACACGATTTCGAGTCGTGCGCCTTCAACCACTCGGCCACGCTTCCACCTCTTATTTTAGCAAAAAATACTCTTAACTACAACAAATTACAAACCAATAAAAAAATCGTTATTTCCTAATTCACCTTCTTTTAATCCAAAAAGCTTATTCATAAATTTTCCAACACGTCAAAATATTTCACACAAAAAAATCAGCTCCGAAAGGGAACTGATTTTCTCATAATCTCATTTGGTACACCCGACAGGATTCGAACCTACGACCTTTTGCTCCGCAAGCAAACGCTCTATCCAGCTGAGCTACGGGTGCATGTGTGAATACCACATAAAGTAATATTCACCTAGAAATTAAATGAGCATCGTATTACTACGACACTCATATTATAACATATTTCCTTTTTGATTTGTACCCCTAAAATTTAGATTTTTTATTATTGGGTAAAAATCACATATTTTAAATACGCAGTCTCTTCACCAACTTATCTAATAGATCCAACTCCACCGGCTCCATTGGTAATTTCGCCCCAAACATATCAACAATTCCTTCACCCTTGTTTTCCGGGAAGTAAATCGTTACCGCTGGCGACAAGCGCTTTCTTGGCGTCAAAACAATCGCAAAATGCACATCATCCTGTAAAATCCCAAAAGATTTAAACTCAGAAAACGCATAAAATTTATCACCTTCCGTGAAACCCTTATCAGTTAAAGTATAAGAAATTTTTCTGGCTGGCCTCACCGCTAGAATCAACAACGTCAAAGCCGACACAATCACTAAAGCCAAAAAAGTCCACCACTGTAAATAGAATGAAAGCAAGCTCAAAACCAAAGTCACTGAAAATAGCCCCACATACCACCCCGCACCATTATTATGTGAAATATATTCTTCACCTTCCCACTTTACAATTTTTTCGTCCATATTAGCACCTTTTAACTATTAACATTATAGCATATTAATATTTTTTTGAGACGACGACGTAGAAGATAGAGAATCTCTTTTAAGATTTATCTTAAAAAATAGACTCGCTAGAGTCTATTACGATCCGACATTTATGGCGGAGAGTGGGAGATTCGAACTCCCGCTGCAGGTCTCCCCACACTAGCGATTTAGCAAACCGCCCCCTTCAGCCACTTGGGTAACTCTCCGTCTATCTCTATCTTATCATAAATTCGCCACATCTCTAATAGTTTTTCCAAATATTTCTCAAATATCTCTATTAACCCCACTTTTCGTTGCTTTTTCGCATATCTGTGTTAAAATAATATTGTCGAATTTAACCGCGAGATTCTATATTTCATGAAAAAAATTACCAAAATTATTACACAAACTTTTACTGGCCTCGGTGCTTTTGCTTGCCTCTTTTCTAGCCGTCTCTTAGCTTCTGCTACTAGCGTCCAAGAAGGTGCGAATGCTGCCCGTGCTGATGGTATGCCTACTGAACTTATCGGCGACAACGGCGTTTTTAGCCGCATCACTAATACCGTATTACTTATTGTCGGCCTCATCTCAGTCATTATGCTGGTTTACGGTGGTCTTCGCTACATTCTCTCTGGTGGTGATTCTAAAAAGGTTACAGACGCTAAAAACACCATCCTTTATGCCATTATCGGCCTCATTATCTCAATGCTCGCTTACGCCATCGTTCATTTCGTCCTCAACTCGGTGATCGGTGTCGGTACCACCAATTAATTAGCGTTCTTTCATTAATACTGCAGCCCATACCTGATCGGCCTGCAGTATTTTTTTCGCCGCCGTAAGGGAAGCCCCCGTCGTCGTCACATCATCCACTAATACATAAAGCGTCTTACTTTCAATTTTTATCCCCTCCCGAATTCCATACGCTTTCTCCGCCTGCTTCATACGTTCTTTCTTTTCTTTACCCACCTGCACCGTCTTATTTTTCCTCACCAATAAATCTTCATATTCTACCTTCATACCTAATTTTTCTAATCTTTTCTGTAAAAAATTTTCCAGCTCAAAACATAATCTTAAAGTATGATCGAATCCTCTCTCCCGAATATGCTTTCGAATCGTCGGCAAGGGAACTAACACAATTTTTCGAATTTCTATTCTCTTAACTTCATCAAAAATCATCTCCCCTAATTTCTCCGCCAAAAACTCTCCATAATCTCGCCGACCCTTATATTTAAAATCCCGCACCATCCTCTCAAACCACCCCTCTTTCAGTCCTGCTACCAATAATTTTTCAAACCCATACATATCATTCATCACATAGCCCGGATTGATTATGCTTATATATTTTTTACAACGGTCACAAAAAATCCCGCCCTCTCTCTGGCATCGCACACATCTGTTTGGCAAAACCATATCTAAAATAAATTTTTCTATTGTAATTTTTACACGATAAAGCTGTTTACTCTTGATTTTTAACATAACCACTCTTATAATAATTAAGAACAATAGTTAATGTGGAGGAATACAAGCAATGGCTCGTACTAATGACGAAGACATGCTTATGGAAGATGAACTCGCGGCCGCTTTTCTGGATAATGATGGCCTAGACTCTGAACCTGTTTCAGCTCTAGAAGAACAACCGAGTCCACTTCCAGCAGAAGAAGATCCAGAGGCGTGGGAAGAAGAACCTGGTGATTTTCCAGGACAATTAGCAGTGGATGTATATGAAACTGCCGACAAGTTAGTTGTCAAAGCTCGCACCGCAGGCATCTCCAAAGGGGACCTCGATGTTACCATTTCTGACAATATCTTAACCATCTCCGGCGTCCTTAGTGGCGGTGAAGATGAACAAACCACTCGTTGGCACATCCAAGAGTGTTATTGGGGAGAATTTTCTCGTACTATCGCCCTTCCAGTCCAAGTTCGCGAAGACGAAGGTAGCGTAAAAGCAGAATTAAAAGACGGCGTGCTCACCATTTCTTTCGAAAAAGAAAAGACCGAAGCACCTATCCGCATCCCAATCGCATAACTCATTGTCTAAAAAATAAATATACCGTGAATTCGGTATATTTTTTTCGAATCCACTAACTTCAATATATGCCGTTTCCCAAATACTGCAAGCATGAGGGAATTAAATATAAATTTAAATTTAGCCAAAAATCTAAACTCAAAAAATCACCCGACAATCAAAGTACAAAAAAAAGACCTCTATATTAGAGGTCTTTTCTAGGAATTTATCTTAAATTTTTATTCCACTTTTCATGACGAAGTTTACAATTGCGTAAGCTAACATCACTAAGATTACACCGATAATCGAATAGGTGACTACATCTTTTCCGCGTTTGATTTTCGCCGGATCACCTTGTGCAGTGAGTAGCATAAATCCACCATAGATAATCATCCCCACTGCGAGAAATCCCATCACCGAAGCAAACACATTAATCAGCATAGCCACATTAGACATTAGTGATTTATCGCCATCGGTTTTTTCTACATTACATTCTGAAAGTGCAGATACGGATTCACCTACACGTATTGTTTTCTCCGGACAAGTAAAAGCTGAGACTGGTTTCACTAAACTTGCAAATACCAGACAAGTAATAAATAGTAGGGAATAGATGATATTTCTTAAACTAAACTTACTCATGGTGCTGTAGTTGTGGTAGTACTATTTTGTGCTGCTGGTGCACTCATCGTAGTACTTAAGACAAAGTTAATAATCGACCAAGATAATAGCGCAATTATCAAACCGATAATGCCCCAAGTAATCGAATCCTTGCCCTTTTTAATCTTACCTGGATCACCCTGGGCAGTCAGAAAGAGGAAACCACCATAAATCACCACCACTACCGCGACTACGCCAAGTACACCAATCACAACATTTATAATCTTGTTCGTATCGCTAATTAAATCATCAGTCTTATGATCTGGATCAATATTACATGCTGCAATATTCGCTGCACCTGGATTTTTCGATCCCGGAGGACAAATACCACTAGATCCACCAGAACCAGAACTATTAGCGGCACCAGCACTGGAATTGCCTGCCGCTGATTTTGGTGGCTTAGCAAACACCGAGCCACTTAAAGCTCCGCCCGCAAATAATCCAGCTAACATAAATACGGCTAGAAATTTTTTAAAACTCTTTTTCATTTATTCTTTTCTCTAAAATTAATTCTTAAAAATACCCCCTATTAAGGGGTATTTTTATTAATTGTTACTTAAAAACGTTAGCAAGCACGAAGTTCACGATTGCGTAAGCAAGCATTGCAACGACAAGACCGATAATTCCGTAGAGAATAGTGTCTTTAGCCTTCTTCACTTTACCTGGGTCACCCGCAGAAGTCGTGTATTGAATACCACCGAAGATAATGAAGGCCACAGCCACGAAGCCAACCACACCAATCACTACGTTAATAATAGTATTAGCTTGTGCCATTAAATCATTCTTATTTGAGTCATTTTTTAATGCAGTACAATCAGCTAAGCTACCACCGCTAGCAGTAGTACCATCAGGACACTTCACCTTACTAGCAGCAAAAGTATTGACGGAGTTACCTAGAACTGCAACTACGCTCGTGCCACCCATTGCCAAAGCTTTTAGTTTATTTGAAATTTTCATATTATTCCTTTAATATTAATTTACCAAAATTATAACATATCTTCTGGAAAAACAGAAACATTTCTCTCTGGAATTTATCTGTAATTATTTCAAATTCTTCGTCACAAATAAGACGATACCATAAGCTAAAAATGCCACCACTAACGCCACCACGGCATAGACCACCATATCTTTACCGCGCTTAATTTTCGCTGGATCAGATTGAGCGGTAATATAAGTGAAACCACCGTAAATAATTGAGAATACCGCCAGCATCCCGACTAGTGAAATCACTACATTCACCCCACTCTGTACAATTTCTACTACATCTTTATTTTTCCCGGTAGGCTCATCACAGCCCGCGATTTTCTTCACATCTTCATCTTCAATGTCATCACAAACCCCGTAAAAATTTTCACGCGAAGACTCCGCATATACATGACCAGAAAAAATCACATTAGCTAAAAATCCGAAGCACCCCACCAAGAGCAATAAACTTGTCACTATTTTTTTCATACCTTGCTTCATTTTAGATTCCTATCCTTAATTAATTTAATGCGGTTAAAGCAAAATTTGTCACTGCCGCAGCTAGTACCACGATCACTAAGCCAATCACTGCAAAAACAATCGTATTTTTTGCCTTTGTCACTTTTCCCACATCCCCCTGAGCTGTCGCAAAATTCACTGCCGCAAGCACAATATAAAAGACCGCCACCAAACCAATTAAGGCGTACACGTAATTCAAAATTGTGGTTGGGGTAAAATTACCATCCTTATTTGGCAATCTACTCAAGCCTTCATTTAGGGAATCAATATTTTCTAGATCCACTGTTGCTAAATATTTCATATTACTCCTTAGGTTGCACTAATAATTACATCAATAATCGTATTGGTAATTACCGAAGCAAAAATAGTCAGAATTAAACCAATTACCGCGCCTTGGATAATATTTTTACCCTTGGCTGCCTTATTTGGGTCACCTTCGCTCATCACATATGAAAGACCACCGTAAATGATAAATCCGGTCGCTGCCTTATTTGGATCCCCCTCACTCATTACATAGGAAAGTCCCCCATAGATAATAACCCCAGTTGCAGTTAGGCCCGCCACTAAGGAAATATCATAAATAATATTCATTACCACTACCCAAACAAAAGGCGCCCAGTTCGTCGTACCACTATCTGAGGTAGCTGGTTTGCCAATCACACATTTATCATTATCATCACGCGTAGCTAGGCCTTTATACCAAGGACGAAAACCCAAGAAAACGTTCGCTTCGCAGCTTTCATCTACGTCACCGTCAATCACCGCACCTACCTGAGTCATAACTTGTCGACCTGAAGCCCCTAACTCATTCAAACTTAAGGCGCTCACGAAATCATTCGCTGTAAGCCCCAAAAATCCGGCTAATATCAGAGAAAAAATCCCTAAATTCTTCAAAAATTTTACACCTAGCTGTCGATTGACCTTTTTCATACATATATTATATCATGAGTATAGATTTTTCTGCTTTTTATTATTCGGTCGCTTCAGTGGTCAATATTGACGGCATTACCGTTATGTGATATAATAATAAGCATTAATTGAGTTATTTTTTATGAATAAGGGAATCAACCATAGAGGAAAATTCAGCACGGCAATTTTTGTCTTGTTTTTTACCTTGTTTTCTCTTTTTTCTCCATTAACCACCCTAAATACCTACGCCGCCCCAAATAATTCAAACAATTCTTCTAACTCATCCGAAAATTCTTCCTCAGAAACCACCGATTCTGAGAATAATAATTCCGAGGAAACCGATTCCGAACAAACTAAAACTCAGAACCAAAATCAGAATCAAATCAATACCTCTAACAACTCTGAGGAAAAAACTAATTCCGATAATCCAGACCCTGAAAAGCAAAACGAACTCAGTTGTTCCGAACAAATTGGCATTCTTTCCTTTATCGTCTGTCCTACTACCGGTCTTCTCGCGAAGGGAATCGATGCACTTTATTCCACTATCGAAAATTTCCTCGTTATCAAGCCAATTACCACCGATAATAAATCCCCGATTTACATCATCTGGTCTTACGTTCGCAATATCGCTAATATTATTTTCATTATCTTCCTGCTTTTGATTGTTTACTCTCAGGTTACTGGCCTGGGTTTTTCTAATTACAACATCAAGAAGATGTTACCAAAGCTCATCATCGCCGCTATTTTGGTTAACTTTAGCTATCTGATTTGTCAGGTTCTCGTCGATGTTAGTAATATTATCGGTAACGCTCTTAAATCTTTCCTTGAAGGCATCGCCACCACTGCTATTCAAAGCCAACATCCCGAAGCCAAGCTCGACGAACCTCTCAATCTCTATGATATTTTCCTTGCTATCGCCGGTGGTACTTCACTCACCATTCTGGGTGGCGTCGGTATCGCCACTGCCGTTGCTGCCTCTGGTGGTTTACTTAGCGCCCTCTTTACACTCATCCCAATCGTCCTCGCTGGTTTTATCGCCGTCGTTATCGGTCTCATTACTATTTCACTTCGCCAAGCCGTAGTTATTCTACTTACCATTACTTCACCACTCATCTTTGCACTCTACGTCTTGCCAAATACTCATAAGTATTATCTAAAATGGAAATCAATTTTTGCTCAAATGCTAGTCTTCTTCCCAGCCTTTAGCTTCCTTTTTGGTGTTTCTAAGGTACTTGGCTACCTCTTTATTTTCAGCTCTGAAACCCCTTTTGGTGTAATTATTGGTATTGCCGTCCAAGTCTTACCAATTATGTTTGCCGTCAAAATGCTCAGTATGTCCAAATCTGTTCTTGGTGACGTTAACCAGGCGCTTAGTGGTATTGGTAGTAAACTTAATAACTCCGTATCCAAAGAATTTTCTACCGCTGCCAATCTCGCTCGTACCAACTACCAAAAACGTGCCCTCGAGGGTAAAGGTGGCGCTCTTCGTCCAGACATGACTATTAGTCGTATTGCTATGCAAAATCAAGCCTTCCGCGAACATAGAGCAAAGCGTAATGAAGAAGATCAAAAACTCTTACTAACTGAGCAACTTTTGGCCCGCCAAAATAACACGCCAATTATTGGCTATCACAAAAACGGCAAACCAATTTACTCCAAAGCCGACCCAATCAAGAAAAACTCCGAAATGTTGGACGAATATCGCCACCGTGAACTTAAATACCGTACCGAAAATGCTGGTAAGCGTGTTGAAAATCTCATGAGCAACATGGGTGATTACATTGATAAATATGATTACCAAAACAGGGAATTAAAAGATCTCGCCAAGCGTCAGACCCAAAACTTCCTCGAGCAAAAGACTGTCGATCGCGAAATCCATAACAATGATGTTGCTTCCGATAAATTCTATCTCAATAAGATGAAGGAAATTAACGAGAAATATATCGATTCGCATTCTGAAAACAGTGCTAAACGTTTCAATCTCACCGAAGCCGAAATTACTAAGAACGATAAAGAATATCAGAAATATATTGTTCGCGCCGCTGGTACCAGTGCCTGGGATTATGATCCAGCTCTCAATATCAAAAATCCTAAGCATGTCATTGATGCCATCGATAGTGTATTAGGTGATATTTCCGTCGATTATGACAGGGAATATCAAGCCAGCCTCAACCGCCGCACCACCTATTACAGCCGTATTCACTCTGGCGTACTTAATAATGACTTCAAGAAAGCCATTAACGATGCTGATTTCGAACGCGTGATTGCTACGATGCGTGTCATGGCTACTCGTGGTGACTACGATAAAGTTCTTGAAGGTATCATCGATCTTTCAGATAATGGCAAAATCATTGCTGGTACTGAAAATGCCAACGTTCTCTTCAAGGAATTAATGGCCTTTAAGGATGCCGACCCAGTCCTTGGTCGCTTTGGTAAGTTCGGTAATATCGAAACCGCTGCCTGGAGTACTGGTAAACGTCAAGATAACCGTATCACCTTCGAGCAGTTTGCTACTGGTAAACTTAAAGACCTCGATGGCGAAGAAAAGACCACCAAATTCAATCTCGCTCAAGCTCTCAAAGGTACTTCTCTCGTTAAAGCCGAACGTACCGTCTTCGGTGAAATTAATAACGTTTCTCAAAAATACGGTGTCGACCTCTTCGATGCTACACTTTCCAATGTTTCTAGCGCCGCTCTTAACTTCCAATCTGGTGGTGATCAAATGTACTCTCTCATTAATATGATCACTGGTCTTGATGCTGCCGACTGGAACAACGCCGATACTCGCGACGATAAGGTTCTAGAGCTCACTCAAGATCCTAAGAAGAGTAGTATTCTCGAAACTGGTCTGAAGAAAGCCACTACCTTCCTCTCCAAGCAGAAGGCTGCCAATATTATTTCTATGAAGTCTGATGTCTTTAATGGTATTATGCAGCTCTTCACCGCTAAATCCTTCAAGGATCTCACTGCTGATGAATCGGAAATCCCTACCAATCCTATCGAGAAGCAGAAATACTACGAAGAAAAACTTGCCGAAGCTAAAAATGCTGCCAAAGAAATCTTTGTCAAGCAAATTGAAAGTTCTGATGCTCGTAATGTTATTCTCTCCAGCCAGAAGAGTGGTGCCATTGCTCAAATGGATAACAATGTACGTGCACTCGTCTTCTCTGATGAACATGGTAATTTAGCCGAAAAAATTAAGACCATGAAAAATAGAGAAGAAGGCCGTCTCGAGCAAGACGCTAAGAAATATAATCACAAAAAATCTTCAAAGTAATCCTTAAATTAACTCTAGCCTTTTATGCTAAAATAGTATTATGGCTACATATAAGGTCCCACAAGATGTTGAGGCAGAGGATAGACTCCTTGGCCCCTTCACTTTTCGTCAATTCGTTTATCTTTTAATTGCCGCAATTGCCGGCGCCTTAGCTGCCGCTCTCTTTCAGATTTTCCCATTACTTGCGATTTTACCATTACCGGTCATTATCTTCTTTTTAATCCTGGCCCTACCTCTAAAAAAAGACCAGCCGATGGAAACCTACCTTGCCGCCATCGTTAGTTTTTATATGAAACCTAATAAGCGTTTTTGGCGTCCTGGTCAAGGTGAAACCACCATCCAAATTACCGCACCCAAAATTGTCGAAAAATCTCGCACTCGTGATATTAGCGAGGAAGAAGCCAGTCACCGTCTGAGTTTTCTTTCTAACCTTGTCGATTCTGAAGGTTATGCTATTCGTGGCAATCACAATGGTAATTTTACCGAAAATTTCATCGCTGACACTGAAGATGTTAATGATTTTATGGATGATAGTCAAAATCAAAACCTCATTAATCTCATGCAAAAAGAAAAAGTCGCTCGTCATACCGAAATTATCAATCAAATGAAAGCCGCTATCAATAATACCGAAAACGCCATGGGTCCTGCCACGATTTCTTCACATCAAGCCACCCTCGGTTCTAACCCATTTAGTCAAAATCAAACCACTATAAGTCAAACCCCATCGAACCAACCTACACCAAATCCGTTTACCCAAAATCAGACCATTCAAAGCGCCAATACTCTCACCAACCGTAATCAATCGATTTTAAATTCTAATTATCAAAACCTCGCCAATAATCAGAATTTTTCCATTAATACCATTAGTAAAGAGGCCAATCGTTATCGCGAAAATCTTGCGCCAAATGCAGCACCTCAAACTTTCGTCACCCAAACCCCCTACACTCCGAATTTTACTCAGCCACCGACTAATACCCCTAATATCAATCAAAATCCATTTATTCAACATTAAAGGCGCCTATGAATCAAAATAATTTCAACCCAAACCAAACCAATCCCCAAATGAATCAGGGAACGATGCCGGGATATCCACAGACGAACAATCCTCAAATGATGAATCCCCAAACCATGAATTCCATGAGTCAGTTTATTCCACAGTCACCTCAAGCTGCTGCCGCTGCTCCACGTCAAATTGTCGACCCTTCTTCTACTCAATCCACACTACTTTTTTCCGAACTTCGTGACGGCTTAATTATTATGAAAGATGGCTCTTTCCGCGCTGTCGTCGCTTGTAAATCCATTAACTTCGACCTCATGTCCGAACCAGAACGTGAGGGTGTCGAGTATTCTTATAAGGGTTTTATTAACTCTCTCAATTTCACCACCCAGATTCTTATTCGTTCCCAACGTATCGATATTGCGCCTTATATCGAAAAACTCACTGAAATCCGTAAAAACAATGATAATATGCTGCTCGGCGTTTTAATGGATGATTATATTAATTTTATCGACTTACTTTCTCAAGAAGCCAACATTATGGATAAGTCTTTCTTCATCGTGGTACCATATTTTATCAATAATGACCTCGAAAAAGCCAGTACTCAAACTAAAAATATCTTCAGTAGTTTTTTCGGTGGTAACGACACTAATCTCATTACCAAAATCGATCGCAATACTTATGACAAGGCTACCGCCGAAATCGATAAGCGTGTCGAAACCATTGTTAGTGGTCTCTTCAGCATCGGTGTCAATGCCGTTCGCCTTAATACTAAGGAACTTTCTGAGCTCTTCTATAACTTTAATAACCCTGACACCGCCGTCCGTGAACCGTTTATTGATTTTAATAAAATCGGTACCATTTACACCAAGAAAACTCCTAGTCCATATGACCAAAACCCAAGGCCAAACCCAGAAGCGCCAAGGCAATTTAATCCTGGGATGAATCCAACTCCAACGCAAAACTCCGGTCAAATCCAAAATCCAGCTCCAATGCAAAATCCAATGCAAGCTCCAGGTCACGCATTATCCCAAACCCCAACCCAAGCCCCAATCAATCAAA
>CALKRO010000115.1 GCA_937990205.1 uncultured Candidatus Saccharibacteria bacterium
TAGTGGCATAAAAAAGTTTGCTGCTTTCGGCACCTGTGGTCGGCTGGACAAAAATATTGCAAAAAATACGATTATTCTTCCCACCGCTGCATATCGCGAAGAAGGGACTAGTTATCACTATCTGCCAGATTCTGATGAAATTGAGGTGGATAAGTCGCTTCTGCAGAAGGCAAAATCAGTTTTTGATAAAACTATTTTAACTGTAATAGAAGGTAAAATCTGGACCACGGACGCGGTTTATCGTGAGACTTATGGTAAAGTAAAATTAATGCAAGAACGTGGCTGTCTCGGTGTTGATATGAAACTCTCTGCTTTACTTGCATTAGCCAAATATCGAGACGTAAAGTTCTTTCAATTTTTGATTGGCGATGATGTCGTTGGCGGCGAAATAGTTTCTCCACTTGAGCGAAATAATCAAGAAATTTTTAACACCGCTATTTCTTTATTGCTCAATATTTAGAAAGTAATCGTTATAATTCTACTACACATCATATAGATAGATGAAATTTTTATTTGAACACAAAAATAGTCCCGATTGTGGTCGGGGTTATTTTTGATTCGAGATTAATTTTCGAGATTAATTTCGAGCTTTTACTTAGAATTTTCCTGCACGAGGAAGTTCAAAGTTTTCTCAATGGTGAGGCGATTCTTAATGTCTTGGCGGACATTAGGATTTTTCAAACTTTCGAGAGCTTCTTTGGATTTTTTGTAAACTTCTTTAAGTTCATTAATCTTAGCTTCGACGATTTCGTCTTCGACTTCGATTTTTTGGTCACGGGCCAGAATTTGCAAGACTAGAGAAGCCTTCACACGCTTTTCGGCGAGATTTTTCACTTCTTTCATCCATTCTTCTTCGGTTTGGCCGCTTTGCTTGAGATAATCTTCA
This sequence comes from uncultured Candidatus Saccharibacteria bacterium, assembly GCA_937990205.1. Taxonomy (GTDB): domain Bacteria; phylum Patescibacteriota; class Saccharimonadia; order Saccharimonadales; family Saccharimonadaceae; genus Nanosyncoccus. Next base: position 887 of record CALKRO010000115.1, read on the forward strand.
AGAGTAAAACCTTGAGCCTTAGCGTTCTGCTCCATATCTTGGCGAATGAAGCGGATTTGATCTTCGATTAAAATAGCTGGTGCCTCAACCTTGCTGGATTTAACAAGAGCTTCAACAAGATCATCTTTGAATTTTTCGTCAGCCTTGACGCGGTTTTGCTCGGTGAGATTTTTCTCAATATCGGCCTTCAAAGCATCAAAGGTTTCGAACGGACCACATTTTTTGGCAAATTCATCATCGAGTTCTGGAAGCTTAAATTCATTGATTTGCTTAACTAAGACATTAAAGACAGTCTTCTTGCCGGCAAGATTTTCAGCGTGGTAATCCTTAGGGAAGGTAAGTTCGAGATCAAAACGGTCACCAGTTTCATGACCAACAATTCCCTCTTCAAAACCTGGAATAAAGGCGTGGGAACCGAGTTTTAATTTGAAATCTTTGGCGGCACCACCTTCGAATTTTACGCCATCGAGTGAACCTTCGAAGTCAATCACTACTTCGTCGCCCATCTTGGCAGCGCGCTTGACTGGAGCTTTTTCCGCATAAGCTTCACGCACGCGAGCGATGACATCCATAATATCGTCTTCTTTGACGGCAATATCTTCGCGTTTGACTTTCAATTTCTTGAAGTCGCCAAGCTTGATGTCTGGAAGAATATCGGCTTCAGCTTTGTATTCGAGGGTTTCATCTGGTACAAACTTGGTGATTTCTACATTAGGGATCATCAATGGAGCCTTCTTAGCCTCAGAAAAGGCCATCGGCACAGTACGACGAACAGCGATATCGGCAGTGGTCGAAGCAAGATCATTAGGATTGATGTGTTTTTCAGCGATTTCGGCAGGAACCTTACCCTTGCGGAAGCCCTGGACATTAACTTCCTTAGCAAGACGAGCCACAGCCTGTTCTTTAGCAGTCTGCAAATCGTTCTTATCTAGAGTAACGGTAATTTCCACCTTGGTCTCAGATATATTCTTTGTAGTAACTTTCATGATTTAATTATAACATATCGAGAAATAGTTATATTTACAACATTTGCTGTGGAAAACCATTAGCTTAATATTCAATAAAGCCAATCAGTGGAGCTTCACGTAGATGACGTACAAAATTGGTCAGTGTAGCACCCTGTTTGACCCCAGGAGACATAATATTGTCGGCGTCAAAGGTTTGGCGAATTTGATGATAAAATTCTTTAATCTCTAAATCAGTATGTGGGCTAGTGATTACACTTAGTGTACGACCTTCGGCGAAGCCACCCGCAAGCGATCCGCCGACTTCGTAGACAATCTTAGCGTAAGACTGCAAGAAGAAAATGAGATTTTTGCGATTCAAAATGTCGGTAAGGTCAAATTCTGGTCGAATCGAATAAAGATCGGTGAGAAGTGAGCCAAAAACAGGTAGGTTTTGATGGAATTTTTGTTCAAGAGACTGCAGATTACGCAGAAAATCTGGCAATTTTTCGGCTGGAATCGAAGTCTTATCGACGATGGCGAGTTTTTCTGCTGTATCGTGACTATTGAGGTATAATTTGAGGCCAAAATTAAAATTATTAAAATCGGCTTTGTATTTTTCCTGATCGACGTAGGACTTATCGGCCAAGGGACGTAATTTTTCAATCTCGCGGTCAATCTTTCTAATACGGAAGAAATTTTCGGCAAAATCTAAATAGATATAAAATTTAGCGGTAGATTGAGCGGGGGCAGTATTTGACTCGAGTAATTTAGCCTTGCGACCAAGACTTTCGAGAGTTTTAAATATGCGACCGTCATAAAGATTCATAGTGCGTGGCTCAAGCTCTTTGGCTTTTTCAGCAAAAGTGAGCGCTTGATTAATCGAAGTAAATTCAAAAACATACTGACGGGTGTGATATTGAATTGGCTGAACTTTTAGAATTACCTCTGTTATGACCCCGAGAGTACCTTGGGCGCCAAAAAAGAGTGGCAGAACATCGAACGGTTTATTTTCACGGTTTACCTCGGTCACCATACGATAACCGGAGCGATTATGGACGGATTCACGAATTTTGGCGATTACTGCCTGATTTTTCTCAGTCAAGTCATAGATGGTGGTATTGGTTTTGGCGTTTTGATCATCTGCTTTCAACTGAGCCAATTTAATACCACGCTTAGTCAGGCTAGTAGTCTGGAAAATTTCACCATTTGGTAAAACTACTTCGATACGATCAGTGAAATAATAGATGCTGCCGTATTTTTTGGCGGCCTCATCGATGAGAGCGGTGGAAATTAGGCCACCGATGGTCTGTTTTCTAGAGGCTACTACGGGAAGTTCTAGGCCGAAGAGTGCCAGTGCATCGTTTAATTCACCGAGGGTAATACCAGCTTTCACACGGACAAGACTTTCGCGCGTATCAATCTCTTCGATGGTGTTAAATTTTTCCATGGAAATCAGAAGACCGTCAGTCAGGTCAGCACCCGTAGTGTCGAGACCGGCGCCGCGTACACCAATTGGCAGTTTGTATCCCTTTTTGGCTAATTTAGCACTAAAACGCAAAATAAACTGAATATCCTCTGCGGTCTTCGGGATGCACAGAAAGCGGGGCATCATTTCTAAGACGCTCATATCACGCGAATATGCGGCAAGAATCTCCGGTTTATCAGTGACAAGACCAGAAATATGCGCATTCAAAAACTTTGCAAGTTTATTCATGACCACCCTTTTTCATTAGTATTATTTTAGCATAGGCATTTTATTTTTTGTAGTTAAATTATGAAATAATTCTGGTTTGATTTTGGTGAATTATTTTTTCATCGGCCAATTACTATTTTAGGACCACAGAATTTTCACCAACTAGATCTTTGAGGCCAGAAATCAATTCTGGGCTAGCTTCGATGCGGAACGGCATGCGGAGCGGTTTTTTGATTTCGCCGTCTTTGAGTACGAGAATAATTTCCGAAAAACCTGGTGATTCATCACAAAGTTCACGAATCGAAGTGAGCGTGGCGGTATTTTGGGGATTTTCCACCAGAACGAAAAGCTTGAGGCTACGCGGGTCAGCTTCCGGCGCGATAATACGCTTCGGGGTTTCTGAATCTTCGGCGGTTTCCGGCTTGGTTGCTTCAGGGTTGACAGGGGTGGCTTTTCCAGCTGGCTTGTTTGACTTAGCGGTAATACCTGACTTGGTATCAGATGCGGATTTGTCAGAATCGCTTTTCTTGGCGGCTGATTTAGAAATTGTGACGGTTGGAACATCAGTAGATTTCGGTTTAGCAGTCTCTTCCCCTGCCGACTTGCGACGACGGAACTCCTTTTTTGGGGCTTCCGCTGGATCAGCTAGACGGGTACCGGTCGATTCATAAGAAGATAATTTATCATCAGAAAGAACCGAGATGGAATCGGCAATAATCTTC
>CALKRO010000116.1 GCA_937990205.1 uncultured Candidatus Saccharibacteria bacterium
TTATCTCCGCATTATTCTCGAAATTAGTATCATTCATGATAACTTTTTCTCTCCTAAAAATTTATTAATAATAGTGAAATAAAAATTATAAAAAATATAATCCTTTCTAATTATGTTTATATATGAGAATGTCAAAAAAAGCAATAAAAAACAGGATTATTTCAGCATAATCCTGTTGTAATTTTAGCTATTGGCTAATTGATCGAATTCTTCTAGAGATTTAATCATTACGTCACGTGGCTTATTGCCGTTAGCTGGACCAATCACCCCGATTTCTTCCAACCAAATCGCGAGGCCTGAAACGAAGCCATGACCCTTACCGAGGTAGGTTTGCAGCATCGCCGTCGAGAATTTACCCTTGGATAAAGTAATCTCAATCGCCTTGCGTACTACTGGATCGGATGGATCATATTTGCGTCCGAGTTCTCCGAAGGAACCGCCATCCGAAGGTCCCATACCCTTAATCTGCACTGCCTGAGAAATTACCTCATTATTATATTCTGGTTGTCTCTGTTCGCGCAGGAAATTAGTTAACTTATTAATCTCATCATCTGAAGCGAAGGCACCCTGAATACGACGTGGCTTACCCATCATTTCGGTGGTCAGCATTAGCATGTCACCGTTACCGAGTAGTTTTTCTGCTCCACCCGATTCGAGCATCATACGTGAGTCGATACCGTTTAACACCTTAAAGGCGATACGTCCTGGAATGTTCGCCTTAATCAGACCAGTCACAACCTTTACTTCCGGACGCTGGGTAGCGAGTACTAGGTGAATGCCCGAGGCACGACCCTTCTGAGCGATGCGCACGATCAGCTGCTCGAGATCCTTACCTGCCTGCATCATCAAGTCCGCCATCTCATCGATGATGATCACGATGTATGGCATCTTATTATTCTGTGTGGCATCTTCCGACTCTTCGCCGTTTTTCTTGGCTTCTTCCGCGCGCGCCTTCATTTTTTCGTTGTAGTCTTCAATTTTCTTTACGCGCTCTTCCGCAAGACAGGCATAACGACGCTCCATTTCGTTCACTGCCCACTTCATCGCCGAAAGTGCCTTATCGGTTGCCGTAATAATTGGCGTCAAAAGATGTGGAATATCATTATATTGCGCCATTTCCACCTGCTTCGGGTCCACGATAATCAATTTCATATCGCTTGGTGCATTACGATAAAGTAGGGAAGAAATCAAAATATTCGTCATCACCGACTTACCGGAACCGGTAGTACCAGCAATCAGAAGGTGAGGCATTTTCGCGAGGTTAGCAATAATCGTATTACCAGAAATATCCTTGCCCACAGCAAAACAAAGTGCTGCCTGTTCTTTCTTCCAGCGATCGCTCTCAAGAAGACTCCTTAGGCTCACGCTTTCTTTACGAACGTTCGGAATTTCTATACCGACTAGACGCGTACCTGGAATCGGTGCCTCAATACGCACACTCTCGGTAGCGAGGTTCAGTGCCAACTCTTTATCACGCGCCGCAATTTTCGAGAGAATTACCCCAGCAGGTGGTCGAATGGTATATTGAGTGACCGAAGGACCGATGTTTGCCCCCTCGACCTCTACGTCAATACCGAAATC
>CALKRO010000117.1 GCA_937990205.1 uncultured Candidatus Saccharibacteria bacterium
TTAACATAAGCATAAAAAAGAATACCACCTTACTTTTTCTAATCTTCCAAAAAGAATGTCGTCTTGCCTTTTGAGGACATAAGCCTGGGCAAGCGCCCTTGAGTGGTCCGACAAAAGGCATGCGACATTCTTTCTTACGTTTTACGCGTAAAGTACCCTTGCACTCCCGGGCGATCTACTTTTAACCATTCTTTACCTGCAGTATAATTGTTGGCTGCAAAAGAACCATTGCCGCCTCTAAGCTTATCTTGACGATAAAATAGCATATTATCGTCAGTAATGTTATCTATATTAAAATCTTCATTTACATAAATGGCCTCTAAAGAGCCTGTACCATATTCACAAGCGAACATTCTATATACAGACGTGAGCTTTGGTGTTTTAAAATTAGAAATATCCAGTCTCTTCAACTTATACATTTCTTTAAACATTGAACTCATAGTAGTAACGTTATCGGTACTAAAATTTGGTAAACTCAAATTTTCTATATTCTCCATATATATAAATACACTACTCATATATTTAACTTGTCTTGTATCAAAATTACTTAAATCTAAATGTGTTAAAGTCCTAAGCCTCTCAAACATCGAACTCATATCAATGACATTTGATGTGTTAAAATTAGATACATTCAATGTAGTCAATTTTTCCATACCGGAAAACATCGCGTTCATAGTAGTCATCTTACGCGTATCAAAATTAGAAACATCTATTTGCCTTATATTCTTTAAATCCTGAAATAGACCTCTTGCCTCTACAACATTTTCCGTATTGAAGCTTGTTATATTTAAACTTTCAAGAGACTTAGATCCACTAAACATCAATGTCATCTCTTTGACGCTGCGCGTATCAAAATTAGATAAATTTAAAATCTTTATATTCTCCATATCGGAAAACATACAAGTCATATCGGTAACCTTACTAGTATTAAAGCTTGACACGTCTAAATTCTCAATATTTTTCATATCATGAAACATATGTTGCATCTTTAGTACATTTTTCGTATCGAACATCGATAGGTCCAAGTCCGTTATTTTTTCTACGCCATAAAACATATTATTCATATAAAGTACGTTGCTAGTCTTGAAAGTTTTTAAATCTAACTCTGCTAAATTTTTTAAATCAGAAAACATCCCATTCATGCTAGTCACTTTTTCTGTATTAAATTTCGATAAATTAATTCTCTCAATCTTACTCAAACTACTAAACATCCTTGTCATATTGGTGGTCCTACTCGTGTTAAAATACTCAAGATCTATATTTAATAGATTTTTAAACCCCGAAAATGCGCCCTCACTATTACTATTTAGAAAAATATTATCTTTTTCACAATAATAGTAGATTGTTTTTAAACCCCCATCATACCACACCTTAATTTCATAATCAGAATAGTCACTTTCTAAGTTTTTTACATTAGCTAGTGTGGATGGCGGAATACTTGATCTTTTAATATAATCGATATTCTCTCCTATTTTTGCATAGTACCCCTCCCCAATCGTATCAAAAGATTTTATTATATCATTAAATTTATACCCACTCGCAGTTTCTGCAATAAGCTCATAGGGATTAGAAATCATTGAAAAAATTAACTTATTTGAATATCTGCCGCTTTCAAGATTATCGCCAACCCTTATTCCAATAGATAGCTCATACTGCCACTTGTTTTCCGTAAATACTCTCGCTGAAGACGCACCTGGAATGGGGTCATATTTTGAACTGTTAGGCATTCGTATCCCCCAACTATTTTGTTCAAGTTCATAGAGAGACTTAGTACTGTCTATACTTTTAATTTTTGTAGTACTACCGACTTCATCATTAATAAGTGCAGTTTCATCATTCTCAGTGCTCAGTGATGCCGTAAAGCCATTTTTTAGATTACTATTTGTTGTATATCTAATATTAAATGTCCTAATATTTGCACTATAGTGCAAAAAATCACGACCATTCAATGACGTATCAGTATTATCTACAGATACAGAAAGTGTCGGCACAAATGCAGCCGACACTCTTTCTCCACCAAACCCCATAAAACCCAAATTCGACAAGAAAAGGAACGCGAGAAAACCAGCAAAATTTCTCATATTCTTTTTATAAATATAAAAAATCGCACTTTTTCCCATTCCCATATGAATTTATCTTAGCATAAACGAGATAAAATAGGAAGCTACGGAACCACCACCCAAGTCGAACCGATACAAAATGGATTCCCCGTTCCCGAAACATAAGTACAACCCGCGCCCACCGTCAAACTCGGCCTACGATAAAAAATTCCTTCACTACCACCCGTTTCCATCGCCGATATTACAAACTTTCTCGAGGCATAAATATGCTCCAAGTGATCCACCTGATCATGTCCATAGACATCTGCCCTACCTAGCCCAAACATATATCGAAAATCCCGTACATTACTTGTATCAAAACTTGAAATATTTAGATTTTTCAAACCTTCCATACCACCAAACATTCCATTCATCGTAGTTACACTACGCGTATCAAAACTTGGCAAACTCAAGTTCTCTATCGCCAGCATCGAATTAAACATATTCGACATATCTGCTACTTTCGAGGTATTAAAATTATCTAAGTTTAGTGTCGTCACTTTAGCCACCCCACCAAACATATCTCTCATATTCGTCACATTACTCGTATCAAAACTCGAAACATCCAAACTTTCCAGCGCCCACATATTATTAAACATTTTCTCCATCGTCGTCACACGACTAGTGTTTAAATACCCTAAATTTAGTGTTTTTATTTTATGGTCCTGAGCAAACATCATCGCCATGTCTTCCACCTTTGAAGTATCAAAATTCGATATATCCAACGATTCAAGTTCAAGCATATTAGCGAACATATTTCGCGTCTTCTTTACATTTCGCGTATCAAAATTCGACACATTAAGATTTTTAATTTTTCGTACGTCATAAAACATATTAACCATAATCTCGACTTTACTAGTATTGAAACTCGACAAGTTTAAATTCACAAGTTCTCGCGTCCCAGAAAACATATCGTTCATATAGACTACATTCGAGGTATCAAAGCTCGACAAATCTAAATTTTTTAATGCAAAATTTGCGTAAAACATACTTGTCATATTATTTACTTTTGAAGTATTAAATCCAGCAAAATTCACCGATGCCAAGTTCGAACAATTTGAAAACAAATCTCGCAAATTTTCTATATTTTTGCCATCAAAATTTCGCATGTCTATTTCTTGTAAGCCACTAAAATTATGGAACATAAAACTGCTATCTTTGCTTAATTCAATTTTTTCCACATCAGAATAATAATATACAGTCCCAGAAGCCATATCGAACCAAGCCAAGATTTCATAATCTGAATCTGGGTCTTCTATGTTTATGGCTGCCCGCGACACGCTTGGTTTCGTCACTGACTTTTTCACATACCGGATATTAGTCATCATCGCCACACTACTATCCCATGAAGCAAAACCTGTGTTAGCATCCAACTTCCCCACCCTAGCATTAAAATCCGGGCCATTCGTCATCACGGCACGCATCGTGTATAGGTTTGAGACAAAAGATAAAATCAATTTATTGGTATAATTCCCTGATTCTAGATTATCCGCTAATTTCATACCGATACTCAACTGATTCGATTCATTGCCATTGGTCTTCCCTGCGGTTTGGATAATTTGTGCTGGAGTAGAGAGAGCTGGAATCGGTGCATAATTCGAAGAATTACTAAATTTATAACCCCAAGTATTATTTGGCAGATTATTTAAAGATAAATCAGTGCTTATCGAGTCAATTTTCGCACCAGCAGCAGAACTAGTATTAGTTAATGCCGTATTTTCAGTTTCGG
>CALKRO010000118.1 GCA_937990205.1 uncultured Candidatus Saccharibacteria bacterium
ATACCAATTTCACCACTCGGGCATGGTGATATTATATAAAATTACTGGAGATTATTCAAGTCGCTGGATTGAACCTGATTTTCTGAAGTAGAAGGATTTTGAGGTTTGATTACAGTTTCCTGAGCTGGTTGTGTTGGGGTCTCTAAGGCTGACTGAATTGGAGTTTCGACGACTGGCTGAACAGGCGTTTCAGGCGCAGTCTGAACTGGCGTCTCAGTGATAGGCTGGGTGGCAACTTCGGGAGTAGATTGGACTGAAACTTCCGAGGCTGGCTGAGCTGAAGCTCCGGTAGGTGCTTGTGTATTATTCAGAGCGAAGGCACCTTGGAATGGTACATTTTTGCCGCGCACGTATTGATATTCATATTTTTGGTCAGTTGCTAGTATCAGCATGATGATTGGCGAGAAGAAAATCGTTAAAAACGGAAAGGCTGGCTGTTTTTCACCAAAAGCAGCAGGTAGCTTGTAGCAGAAAATAAAGTACGGAATTAAACCGAGTACTGGAATGAGAATCGAGATAGCGAATAACTTATTTAACTCGACCGCATCGTAAAGCTTCATAAGACCAAGCACCGGTATGGCGCCCTGCCACATCTTTTTCTCACCATAAATTTTCTTCATCAGAAGAACCTTGCCGGCAATATAGAGGCCGAGAATAATTAACAATAAAAGTAAGGTAATAACATTCGAAGCCAAAACTTCACCGAAGCTTGGCATCTTGGTCATATAATTATTACTAAAGAAATAATCGTAAATCTTTTGAAAGTTCATAAGTTAATTTTAGCATAAACATAATAAAATTACACTTTGAAAATCGTGATACGGGAGCCGGCATAAGCCTTGGTGGAAATAATTTCAGCATCGAGCTGATGTGGGTCGAAAGTGGCCGGGTGAGATAAAACTAAAAATTCTTTTGCAAGTTTCGGCAGCGTAGCGAGATAATCCGCCAGTTTCGGTGTGATTTTATCATATGGTGGGTCAGCAAAAACGATGTCGAAGCGATTATCAAAAGTCAGAGTTTCCGCTTTTTTAGCAAAAATTCGCACCTGGTCCGAGACACCGAGGCTTTCGGCGTTTTGGCGAATTAGCTTCGCAACCTCGCGGTGATTTTCGATAAATGAAACATGCTTGGCACCGCGAGACAGGGCTTCAAAACCTAGTGCGCCAGTACCAGCAAAAATATCGAGCACCACTTTTCCCTCGAGATGAGATGATAAGGAATTCATAATCGCCAGACGTTCGCGTGAGCCCATCGGGTGTGTGACGGCGAGCTTTGGGGTGAAAATTTTTTGTCCACGAAGCGCCCCGGATGTGATTCTCAGATCTGTAACTTTGCCAGATTTTACCATAAACTTCATAGTTTTATTTTAGCAGTTTTTTATTAAAATACGGAATCGATGAAGCCCAGCCAAGTGTAATAGCGCGGACGATTTCCGGAAGGAGTACATTTTTAGTTTGAAAAACCAACTCGGTATTCCAACCTTGGTTCAAGAAATTTTCATACATTTTCAGAGCATGAACTTTAGCTAGAGATTCGTGAAAGGCTTTTTCAAGATCAATATCTATAAGTTCTGCTTTCTTGATTTTTGGCATTACTGCACGTTCTGGCAAAGCGGTAAGGGTAATCGCAACGCCATATTCGAAAGCCACGTGCTTGGTCATAAAACCATTAGCACCCCAATAGAGCCAGTTGTTGCGCAGAGTCTCAAGCGAATTGCGTCCGCGCATGATTCCCTTAATCGGAATGCCAAAAACTTTGACAAATTCATCTTTGGTCATCAGTTGTTTTTGGGTATTTTCCAAAGGAAAATGGTGGGCGGGAGTGAGTCCGTCAGTGATAGCATGAGCCATCCAGCCAGCCTCAAAACTAGCGCGCACCTTATTTCCCTCTTCGAGGGCTTTTCTTAGATTATATTGGTGATCCAAAATCAAAGTCATGAGTTTACCATTATCATGATCTGGGTCAATGAAGTGCATCGGCTCGTCGACGCCAGGGCTTTTACGCTTCAGGCCGTCCGGTCCGCCCATGCCTTCAAAATTTAAGATTTCTGAAATATTTGGGAAAAAATAATTGTGTGGCAGGTTTTTATCAATAATTTTGCGGGCAATTCGGTCGAGTTTCTGGTGCGTGCCAACAATTTTCCCATTTGATTTATCACTAATTGCTAGGGTTGAATACATATTTTCCTTAATTAAGAGTCGTCAGCTGCTGATATTTTTTAATATCTTGGCTTAACTCTGTATATTTTAGCATAGAATCGGGCGAGCTTAAGAACTTTTCGACGTGAGTGCGCGCCAATTCGATTAACTTGGTGTCAGTGAGGCTCGCGATTTTCAAATTCAATTCACCGTGTTGCATAGCGCCATAGATTTCCCCCGGGCCACGAAGTTTCAGATCGACCTCTGCGAGATAAAAACCGTCGGTAGATTTTTCCATTTCAAGAAGCCTGCGACTCGGCGGATTTTCTCCGGTAGTCACCAAAAAACATTGGCTCGGTTTATCACCGCGACCGACGCGACCACGCAACTGATGAAGCTGAGCCAGGCCATAGTGATCGGCATTGAGAATCACGATTTGTGTGGCATTTGGCACATCCACACCGACTTCCACCACGGTGGTAGAAACCAAAATTTGAGTTTTCTGTTCCTTAAAATCCTGCATTACCTGGTCTTTTTCGGCGGACTTTAATTTACCATGCAGGATACCGATTTGATATTTACTAAACTGTTTCTGCATAAGCTTCGCAGTTTCTAGCACAGTGCGTGATTTATCATCATCGGAAATAGCCTCGTCAATCAGGCGACAAATTACATAAACTTGCTCACCGGCGGCGAGATGTTCAGCTAGCTCTGGATAAATTACGTCCTTGAGATTTA
>CALKRO010000119.1 GCA_937990205.1 uncultured Candidatus Saccharibacteria bacterium
GCTGATGCCGTCATGCTTTCTGATGAAACCGCCAACGGTAAGTACCCAATCGAAGCTGTCAAGCAAATGAAGCAAATTATTCTTTACACTCAGAACCATTCCAAGGTCGACCCAATTGACCAGGATGTGACTGGCGAAAATCGTGAATACAACGCCGTGGCTAATGCCGCCGTCAGTCTTGCTGAAAAAATTCACGCTGATGTTATCGTTTGTGAAACTGCCTCTGGTGCTACTGCGGTTTCAATTTCTGCAGAACGTCCAAATCTCCCAATCATCTCTGTTACTTCGAACAAGCGTGTGGCCAGCCAATTGGCTTTGAATTATGCTAACGCCAGCTTCGAACGTCCATTCTCTGAGAATTATGGCATCGATCTCGTTCAAGAACTTAAGGCTTCTGGCTATATCAATACCAAACCAGGCGAAGATAAGGTGCTCGCGGTAATTGTTTCCGGTCAACCAAACGTGATTGGTGGTACGGATACCATCCAAATTCGTAGCATTTAATACTAAGCTTTAGCACGATTAGAAGATTGCGGTATAATTAAAACATGTATCGCAATCTTCATTTTTTGCACCCTGAACACCAAACCGTTTTACTTCGTACGGATTATAATGTGCCACTCGAAAATGGCATCATTCAAAATAACTTACGCATCGAAAAATCTCTCCCCACTATCCAATATCTCCTAGATCATCAAGTGAAAAAACTCGTCATCATCTCTCATCTCGGTCGTCCAGAAGGGAAGGTGATGCCAGAATTTTCTCTAAAACCGGTCGCCGCTGAGCTCGCTCGTTTATTGCAACGTGAAGTCTTTTTTGCGCCTGAAACTACTGGCGAATCCACCAAACAATTAATCTCCGAGGCCCCAGATGGCACGGTGATTTTATTAGAAAACCTACGTTTTCACCCTGGCGAGGAAGATAATTCGGAAGACTTTGCTCAGGCCATCTTTGATACCGTCCAGCCAGATTGTTTTGTTCAGGACGGCTTCGGCGTCTTACATCGCGCTCACGCTTCTACTGATGCTTTACCGCGTCTACTACCGAGTGTTATGGGTCTGTTAGTCGAACAGGAAATTGAGAATCTAAAAAAAGTACAAGAAAATCCGCTCCACCCTGTACTACTAATCATTGGTGGTGCCAAAGTAAAAGACAAATCGCCTCTTATTGAACATTTTGCTACGCTTTCCGATCATATTTTTGTCGGCGGTAAAATTGCCGCAGATGGGTTTACTTCGGATTTACCCCAGATTACTGTTGCCTCCGATTTTAACGAGGATGAATCCGGCACCAAACTCGATATCGGACCCAAATCTCTCGACCAGCTAATCGATCTCGTATTAAAATCTCGTACTATTATCTGGAATGGCACTCTCGGTCTTACTGAAAAACCGCCGTTTGATTTTGCTTCCAGAGTCATTGCTGAGGCGATTGGCGCTAAAAACCCAGCAGAAAATCTTTCCGTAATCTGCGGTGGTGATACGACGGGGTTCGTAGAAAATCTTTTACAAAATCGTTATGCCGACCAACCTCCACTGAATTTTTCACTAGTTTCCACCGGTGGTGGTGCTAGTCTCGAATTCTTAATTCATGGTACTCTCCCAGGTCTCGAAGTTCTGAAATCAATTTAAACTATAATTCGCCTCTGTTAACTTTGTAATTATTACATAAGTCTGCTATATAACTGAAAACAATTAGCACTCATGCCTTGACAGTGCTAATATTTGCTATACAATAGAATTATGCAAGATGAATTTACTGAAATAATGAATAAATTAACTGAGAATGCTCGTTTTGCGCTCCAAAAATCTGACTATTATGCCAAGCGTTATAATAACGGCTACATGAGCACTGAACATTTGCTTCTCGGTATTCTTTCGCAGGATACTTCCACTGGTGCGCGTTTTCTCGCCGATGAAGATGTGAATCTCGACCAAGTTGAAAAACTGATGAATCATACCGCTATCGAAGTGCCTGGTGCGGATATGGCCATGATGTCACTCTCGGAAGCTGCAGTTCTAACTTTACGCCTCGCTTTCAACTTCGTGAAAGAGCAGGGTATTAAATTAATTGGCACCGAGCACCTACTTTATGCTCTGATTCGCCAGCCAAATTCTCGCGCTAGTCTGATTCTCCAGGGTCTCAATATTGACCTCACGGAATTATCGAAAACCATTGAAGAGTTTGCTGAAAAACAGGCCGAAGAAGCCAAGATTGATCAAAAGAAAAACGATTTTAAGCGTAAGCGTCCACTTAAATGGCTCACAAAATACGGTGTTGACCTTACAGAGCTAGCCCGTCAGGGTCGTCTCGATACTGTGATTGGCCGTGATCGTGAAATCGAGCGCGCCCTCACCGTACTTTCTCGTCGCACCAAGTCCAATCCCGTGCTGATCGGTGAAGCGGGTGTGGGTAAGACCGCCATTGTCGAAGGTCTCGCCACTCGTATCGCCAAAAATGAGGTACCAGGCAACTTAATCGGTAAGAAAATTTACCAAATCGACCTCAGTTCCGTGGTCGCCGGTACTAAATTCCGTGGTGATTTCGAAGAGCGCATTAAAGGCATCATCGACGAAGCCATTGAAAGTAAGGATCTTATTCTCTTTATCGACGAAATTCATCTCTTGACCGGCGCCGGCTCCTCTGAGGGTAGCCTGGATGCCGCGAATATCTTGAAGCCAGCTCTCGCACGTGGTTTGATTCATCTGATTGGCGCTTCTACCATGGACGAATATCGCAAATCAATCGAAAAAGACAAGGCTCTAGCGCGTCGCTTCCAAACCGTTATCGTCGAGGAGCCTTCCGATGTGATTACGGTGCGTATCTTGAAGGGAATTAAATCTCATTATGAAAAGCATCATGGCGTGGTGATTCCTGATAAGATTATCGAAACCGCCGTCAGTATGTCGAAGCGCTATATCAACGATCGCTATATGCCAGACAAGGTGATCGATGTGATTGATGAAGCGAGTGCCATTGCCAAAGTAGCCGCTGATAAAAGTGGTAGCGGTGAATATAAAAAATTGAAAATCGAGCGTGAATCACTTCAGCAGAAGATTGAAGAAAGTGCTGAAGCTGAGAATTTTGAAAAGGCCGCTCTCTACAAAACTCGTCTCGCTAAATTAGAAGAAAAAATCAAATCTCTCGAGCAGGCTGGCGTGGATGAAAATGTTTCACCAGTGCTCACCGAAGAAAATCTCGCGGAAGCCATTTCCCTCAAGACTGGTATTCCAGTTTCCAAGGTGCATGGTAGCGAATTGAAGATTCTTTCGAAGCTAGAAGCCCATCTCGATAAGGCCATCATCGGTCAAGATGAAGCGATTCATGATGTGGCTAAAGCAATCCGTCGTGGTCGCTCAGGAATTAGTAATCCTAATCGCCCGATTGGCTCCTTCCTCTTCATGGGTCCGACTGGTGTGGGTAAAACTGAGCTCGCTCGGGTGATCGCGCGTGAAGTTTTCGGTGGGGAAAATGCTTTAATCAAAATCGATATGTCAGAATTTGGTGAAAAGCATAACGTTTCTCGCTTGGTGGGTGCTCCCGCTGGTTACGTTGGTTATGATGATGGTGGTAAATTAACCGAATCTGTGCGTCGCCATCCATACTCAGTAGTGCTCTTTGATGAAATTGAAAAAGCTCACCCAGATGTCTTCAATATGCTGCTGCAAATTCTCGAAGACGGTGTTCTCACCGATGGTCAAGGTAACCGTGTGAAGTTCAATAACACTATCGTTATTTTGACCTCCAACCTTGGTTCCGACGAAATGTATAACGATCAGGCCTTTGGTTTCTCGAGTCATCAAAAAACTAAGGATCAATTTATCGCTGAAGATTACGAAGCCAGTAAAAATGCCGCGATGAAAGCTTTGAAGAAGTCTATGCGTCCAGAGCTCATTAATCGTCTCGATGCTATCGAAGTCTTCCACGCGCTTTCTCGTAAGCAAGTCGAAGAAATCTTTGACAATATGATTGAAGATTTGAAAAAGCGCCTCGCTGAAAAAGCTATCGGCTTGAAGCTCGACACTAAGGTGCGTGACTTCCTTATCGAAAAAGGTTTTGATCCGAAAAATGGTGCTAGGCCATTGCGCCGTGCTATTGAAGATAATTTGGAAACCCTGCTCTCTGATGCAATTATTGCGGAAGAAATTTTGCCAGGACAAATCGCCCAAATTAGCCTAAAAGGTGATAAGCTTAAATTAAAGATCGAAAGCACTGAAAAATAATATGGAAAATTCATCACCAGAAATCCCCGTTCAGTCTCGTCGGCGTAGTCTAAGGCTCGCCGACCTGCTTAGCGGCCTTGTGATTTTTGGTACTCTTTTCGCCGGTGCTTTTGCCTTCATTTGTCTGCAAGATGATATTAAGGGTTATGATTTTCAAATCTCTGACACTTTGAAGCCTTACGTCCAGAAACTTCATCTTACAGAAAAAGCTTCGAAGACTCTACTTGCTACCCACCCAGCCTTGCAAGAAAAGCAAGCCTTCAATCAGAGTTGCCATTCGCATAATCATGAAGTTTACGTCCTGGGTTGTTATGTTCATGACAATGATCGGATTTATCTTTATCATGTCGAATCCAATGACCTTCCAGGGGTAATCGAGGTTACTACGGCCCACGAAATGCTTCACGCCGCCTATCAGCGCGTCCCCTTCTGGGAAAAAGATCGTCTGAATGAAGAAATCAAAAAAGCCTACGATAAGCTCCCGGCTGATCATGAAATCCGCACCTCGATTAAGAGCTATTCTGAGGATGACTTCTATGACGAATTACATTCACGTCTCGGCACCGAAGTCGCGAAGCTTCCGGAATATCTCGAAAAACATTACGCCGCCTATTTCCAGCACCGCCAAACTATCACGGATTTTAATCAGCAATATCACTCTGTTTTTCAAAAGCTTAATGACAAACTCACTTCACTAAAATCTGAAATTGACGCCAAGCAGGCTACTATTAATCAGCAAACTGAGGCCTACAATAATGAAACCAATGCCTTAAATCAATTAATTCTCGATTTTAATCGACGCGTCGAATCTGGTCAAATCTCTGGTTGGCGCTATCAAAACGAACGTGCTACCCTGGAAGCCCGCATTGGTCGTCATGAAGCCACTTATCAAAGTATTCAGCAATCTATCGATGCCATTAATCAGCAAATTGCCGAATATAATAACCACGTGCTTTTCGAAAATCAGTTGATGAATCAGATTAATTCCAATGCCGTTTTTAATGAACTCGAATCTCAAAAATAAGGAAAGGAAATTACCATGCAAACTAATTCAAATCCCAACGACTACCTCGTTCCGACCGTCATTGAAACCACTAATCGTGGCGAGCGCTCTTATGATATTTACTCTAGGCTCTTAAATGACCGCATTATCTTCCTTGGCGAAGATGTTAATGCACACACCGCCAATCTCGTAGTGGCCCAGCTCCTCTTTCTCGCCCACGAAGATTCTAAGAAAGATATTAAACTTTATATCAATTCTCCAGGCGGCTCTGTCTACGATGGTCTTGCTATTATTGACACCATGAATTACATTGAGCCAGATGTCCAGACTATTGGTATCGGCCTTCAGGCCTCTATGGGCGCCATGTTGCTCAGCTGTGGTGCCAAGGGTAAACGTTTCGCTCTGCCAAATGCTCGCGTGATGATTCATCAGCCAAGTTCTGGTACCCAGGGCAAAATTACCGATCAAGAAATTATGCTCAAAGAAGGTATTTTCTTGAAGAAACGCCTTGCCGAAATTCTCGCTAAAAATACCGGCAAAAAAGTCGATCAAATCATTAAGGATATGGATCGTGATAACTGGATGTCCGCCGACGAGGCCAAGGATTACGGTATCATCGACGAAGTCATCGCTAAGTAGTTCTTAGCTTACAAAACGCCTGCGCTTGCAGGTGTTTTTTATTTATCAATCTTTTAATATCGATGCATCAAAGAATGGGTAATCGCGGCCGCCAAAGCATCTGCCGCATCATCCGGTTTCGGTACGCTGGTTAAATCCAGATGCAGTTTTACCATTTCCTGCATCTGTTTTTTATCAGCTGAGCCATAGCCGGTCATGGTCTTTTTGATTTCGTTTGGCGTATATTCAAAAGTTGGCAGTTCGTGTTGTTTGCAAACCAAAAGCACCACCCCTCTGGCTTCTGCCACCGAAATACCGGTCGTTATATTTTTGGTGAAGAAAAGCTTTTCGATACTCACGCAATCCGGTTTGTTTAATTTAATAATCTCATGCATTGACTCATAAATATCGAGTAGGCGTTCTGAAAGTGGAGTATGTGGCGGTGTGGCGATTACACCGTTATCAATCATTTTGGCGCGACCAGTTTGTTTTACTTCGATTACACCAAAACCACAAATTCCTGTACCCGGGTCAATTCCTAAAATTCTCATCTATCTCTATTCGTTCACATATTTAATTAAAGTGGTGCGCAAATCTTTCACCGGGATCACGAATTTATCATGAATTGTCGCGGGCGCAATTGCGTGCTTGAAACCCAATTTTTTTGCTTCACCGATTCTTTGGTCTGGTCGAAAAGCCGAGCGGATTTCTCCACCCAGACCTACCTCGCCGAACACTACATATTCTTCACTGAGTTTGCGTCCTGCCGCCGCCGAAGCAATCGCAAGGCACACTGCGAGGTCCGCTGCAGAATCTTTGATCTTAATCCCGCCAACCACGTTTAGGAAAATATCTTTATCATCTAGTTTTAATTTTGTGCGTTGTTCAATTACTGCGATTAATAAGTTCAAACGATTCAAGTCAAATCCCGAAGCCGCACGTTTCGGATAACCAAAATTCGTGGTCGAAACTAAGGCTTGAATTTCTACCAGCAGTGGCCTGGTGCCTTCCAGAGTTGCTAAAATAATTGAACCATCCGTGTTTTGTCTTTCTGCTAGCAGGGCCGCCGAAGGGTTTTGTACTTCCTGCAAGCCCTTTTCCGTCATTTCGAAAATCGCCGCCTCACTGGTCGAGCCGAAACGGTTTTTAATGGCACGAATAGTCTTAAATCCACCATAGCGATCACCTTCAAAATTCAGCACTACATCTACCAGGTGTTCCAAAACTTTCGGTCCCGCCAAGGTACCTTCCTTCGTCACATGCCCCACAATAATCACCGCCGTATCGGTCTTTTTTGCGGCCTGAATAATTAGATTACCTGCATTAGTAATTTGTGAAACCGTCCCCGGCGCCGAAGAAATTTCATTAATCGCCAAAGTCTGAATCGAGTCGACAATCACTAATTCGAATTCGCCGTCCGAAATCGTCTTCGCGATGTCGTTCCCAGAAGTCGAAGCTGCAAAAC
>CALKRO010000120.1 GCA_937990205.1 uncultured Candidatus Saccharibacteria bacterium
ACAGAGCAAATGATGGATTTACGGCACTCAAACCTACATAAAATTCACCGCTAGCTGCCGCGATTTTATAGACCAGCTCCGATTTTTTTACTTTATAGATAGGATGCTGTTTCCGCATTTTACCAACAAAAGCTTTGTTCTCTTCTATAGTGAGCTTCTCGATTCGCGCCACATTATCAATCACTCCGTAAAAACCCGGCTGCCCAAGCTCTAAGATATTATCAAAACATGGGTAACGCGATGCGCCAAATAGGGAAATTCCTAAATCCTGAATTTCTAACGCTCCAACTCTTCTATTTAAAAACAAGGCAACGCTCCTTAAAAATTCGTCATACGCATACTCCACCCCATCCGCTGGCACTGTCGGGAACAAATACCAGTTCTGGATAAATTTCGATCCCAGCACCATATCTTCATGAAACTTCTGTTTCGCCGCTAATTCTTTTCTCTTATTTTTATCATTATCTTTCATTTTTTCACCCCCCAATGAGATAAATCTAAGCACTAATTTTCAATGTACCTTAACCAAAGCTAACTATCTAGTTTCATTCTATCACACCCCTGTTATTTTTACATCCTCAAGCGTTATTTCTCGCCAATAAAAAACTCCCGACAATGCCGGGAGCCTTGACCATAGAAGTGATCAAGAAGGTAAGTTACGTTCCGCTACTAAGCGAGCGGTGGGCTCCGTACTACCTGTACGGTAAGGTGTAGAGCAAACAGGGAATGGGAACGGGTTACTTTTTAGGCAAAAACTATTATACGGTTATTTTTTGCGCTACGTAGCTCAAAGACACTCGACCAACGACGTGCCATCTAGAGCAGATCTACTTAATCTCTCAACGAAAATCTGTGAGTTCACACAGGCTTCCGCCTACTAGCGTTTCGATCTGTCTTTCAGGTCGAAGTGTATGTACTTCTTCTCCAAAGTGTGTGACTTGACGCTAAAATAAGTATTTGGGTTAATTCAGCTTGCGAGGCGTCCTCAACCTTGGTTAAGTTCCCATTCCTGTTTATAAAAGAGCTCGTCTAGCGCTGACATTATAATAACATAACTCATATTATTTGTCCATACCTTTTTTGACATTTTATACTTTTTATGGTAGAATTATATAGATTTAGTTCATTTTTTATTTCTTTGAATTAAATCGTTTTTTGACAATTTGTGGGTAACTGAAAACTTAAAAAAGAGGGGGATTTTATGTTAGTTAATAAACAAGTTTGTAAGCAAGTAAATCAGAGTAATCTAGCAGAGCTTTTACCAGAGCTTGGCTGCTACACGATTCACTGGGCTGACCAATGTCAGTCTCGTAATCAACCCGGCTGCGAATATGACATCACCACCGTGAGTTACGAAAATTGTCTTTTAAACCACGTAATTCGTGCACACGAAGAAGCCAAAATACCTGGTGAAGTCTTAGTTTTACAGGCTAGGGAAGTTTTCTATAATGAACTTTCTCCTAGCAAAAAACATGCTAAATGGCGTCGCAGTTTCTGGCAGGTCTTGCTAGATGAGGGATACATTCGTAAAGGCCTCACTCCAGCTAACACTCAAGACACCTTTGCGGTATATAGGCTCTATCAGATGGTTTATCATGATCTATCAGAAGCCAGCCAGCTAATCTGCAGTAAAGATGCCTTGTTCAGTAGTAATCAAGCTTACGAAAACTTTGTCGTACTTTCTGACCGTGAAGTCAATCGCGTCATGGAAGTTTTAAAACGCTTCCCAGAAGATTTTTTCAATTGTCTTGATCTATTTTTTGGTATCGACATTCATGAACCCTGGAAAATTAATCAAATTGCCCGGGCACTCGAAATTCGATCAAGTGAAGTACACGAGATGATCAATAAAGCTTTGCGCGCTATGCGAGAAGATGAGCATTATCAACTGCCACCACTTGATTCTATTGTACAGGTACTACCAAAAGAAGTATTTCGAACACCTGATTTTGACGAGCAACTCTACATGATTACCAATTTTATAGAGTTAACGCCCGCCTTTGAATCGGTATCTCAGAACTATGCGTTCAAAAGCCCGTCTGATTTTATTCACCAGTATTACAGAAGTCCAATAAAGGAGGTGATGTAATCGATGTTTATCCATCGTATTAAGAAGATGCAGTTTGACGTTCCTTATGCGGAATATCAGCGTTGTCTCATTGCTTCATCTGTTGCTGATACTTACGATGAAGCCATCCAGGAATGGGAGGTTATCGACTTAGAATATCACCTAGATAAGGATCTGATTAGCTTTAGCAACCGCCGCCGTAGTCACACTGGCTGCACGATTCGTAATCTTCATACCAAGATTACACTCGGGCCGTTCAGCCAATCTGGATTAAAAAAGCTCGGCAATAAGGATTTCAAGCAACAGGCCGCACTCATCGCCCGCCTTTTTAATTTTAAGCGGGATTTTGATCGTGGTCAAAGAGTTGCTCTCAATCGGGAATATTTTAGTCTTTATGGCCTCGAATTAGCCTTAAAGCAAAAATTCCTGACAGAGGACGAGTATGAAATGGCCGAACGACTCTTTTGTAAGAATGCCGATCAATGGACAGATTCGGAACATAGTCTGCATTTTAAATTACTTAAAATGCATATCATTCCGTTCATCAAGGCGTTCTTAAAGGAAAGAAAAGCTAAGCTTAAAGATTCCATACCATTCTCGGAAACCACAGCCGAAATTTCAACTTAACTTAATTTTACACGTACTTTAACCCCCACAAATGTCAAAACTGGGTCCCGTTATGGGGCCCTTTTTTCTGACCTTTTTATATAATAAATAATATGACGCAAATTCATTCTGAGCGAACCTACCTGGCCATCGACCTCAAATCTTTTTACGCCTCCGTAGAATGTGTGAAGCGTGGGCTCGACCCCTTGACCGCTCGTCTCGTGGTCGCCGATGAATCACGCACCGAAAAAACCATCTGCCTCGCCGTCTCGCCGGCTCTAAAAGCCCTCGGCATCTCTGGTCGGGCCCGTCTTTTTGAAGTTTACGAAAAAGTCCCTCGCGGTAGTTTTATTATCGCCAAGCCTGCCATGGCCGATTATCTTCAGGTTAGTTCCGAAATTTTTGCTATTTATGCCGCCTATGTCGCCACGGAAGATATTCATGTCTACTCGGTCGATGAGGCTTTTCTTGACATTACTAGCTATCTTCACGCCTATGAGATGGATGCCGAACAACTCGCGCGCACTATCATTAAAGATGTTCTAGGTCATACCGGCATCACCGCCACTGCTGGCCTCGGTAGTAATCTCTATCTGGCCAAAATTGCCATGGATATTCTCGCCAAACACCAAACGGCCGACCTTGACGGGGTGCGTATCGCGACGCTTAACGAATTCTCTTATCGCAAATTGCTCTGGCAGCATCAACCACTCACCGATTTTTGGCGGATTGGACCTGGCATTAGTAAATCTCTGCAAAATTTCGGGATTTATACCATGGGCGATCTCGCCCGGTTTAGCCTCACCGCCTCTGAAAAACTTTATCGCAAATTCGGCGTCAATGCTGAATTAATCATCGACCACGCTTGGGGAATCGAACCCACCACTATCGCCGATATTAAATCTTATCGCCGCAAGGATCACAGTATTAGTTCTGGCCAAGTCCTGGCCACTGGGCTCTATTTTGAAAAACTTCGCAATATTCTTATCGAGATGGCCGATAAACTCTGCCATGAACTACACGAAAAACAGCTCCTCACGAATAACCTCACCCTGCATCTCTCTTACGATAAAAAGGCCGATTCTACCCATATTAAACCTTTCGCTCACGGTTCCAAATCTTTTTCATACACCGACGAAAGTAATCTGATTATTGAATATTTTTTGCAAATCTTTACCCAAATTCTCGACTCAACCCGTCCAGTCAAGAAACTTAATCTCACCCTCGGCCACCTCAAGTCTGACGATAGAATAACCACACAATTAGACCTCTTTGAGAGCCAAAAAACCACCGAGCGGACTAAACGTAATCAAAATCTCGAACAAGCCACCCTGTTAATCAAGCAAAAATACGGCAAAAACGCCATCCTGCGTGGCACTAGCTATCTCGAAGGGTCCACCATGCGCGAACGCAACCAGCAAATTGGAGGTCACCGTGCCTAATTTACCAGAAGCTAAGAAGCCGGGAATCACTCCACCCGACCCATACCAAGACCTCTACAATCTTCATCCGCCCCGTCTCCCTAATCATCCACCAATGTCGCGTACTGCCCGGGCTGCCCAGTTTATGCCCTTCAAGGCTCTCGAACCTCACGAGGCCAATATTCACGCCGTCGAGGGAATTATTGAGCAAAAAACTGATACCTATATTGATTTTGAAGAAATCTATCCCGATTTTTAGTGCATTTATTTACAGATTTCATATCTTATGGTAAAATAGTCCCAATCATGTCAAAAAAGAGTAATACCAAACGCAAGCTCGTCGGTCTCGTTTCAGAGGAATCTGGTATCCGTGCATACTATACCAAGAAGAACACCATGAACACCCCAGACAAGCTTAGCTTGAAGAAATACGATCCAATTCTTCGCAAGCACGTCGTTTTCACTGAAACCAAGAAAAACCTTGGCCGTAACGAAGTGAAAGAGAAGAAGCGCTAAAATCTCCCTCTCCTTATGGGAGATTTTTTCTGTGCCAAAATTTTACCATAAAAAATAGCTCTCTCGAGCTAATCTGGCAGGGGCGCACGGAATCGAACCATGATCTACGGTTTTGGAGACCGCTATACTAACCGTTGTACTACGCCCCTAGGCTTTTTTATTATAACATATTTCTCAAACACTCAATCATACTTAAATTTCTATCTCAAATCGGTTATACTTAACTTATCTAATCATGAAAACTCAAATTCAAAATTTCTGGTTCAGACTTCTTACTAACCTTAATTTTTGGCTGACACTTTGGTCTATAATGTTCGCCTATTTCTTCCTCGTCGGAATTTTGAATTTGATTTTTGACAGTCGCCTCATCCCAGATTTTCTCCTCACTATTGCCACCTTTACTAAGGTTTCCACCATCCTCACCTGCCTAATCTATACTAGTTTCTTCGCACCGAGAGACTATCTCTTGAGAGCGGCACTTCTTTTTACCTTCGCCGCCGATGTTACACTGGCTATCGATAATATCTCGCCATTTGGCATTATTTTATTCTGTTTTGCCCAATATTTTCACACCTCACGCTACGCCGATGTCAGCCCCAAATTCTTTATCGCTTGGAGCTTTTTTATTATTTTATTATTTATCTTTACCCATTTTTATCAAATCCCAACAATTTATGCCGCCGGCTTCGCCTATGGTAGCTCGCTCATTCTTAATCTCGGTCTGGCCGTCCAGTGGTTAAAGCGTAAAACTCCCCGTTTTCGTCGTGCCGCCATCTGTAATTTTATTGGTTTTATGCTTTTTATCGCCTGCGATCTCACTGTCTTAATTTCTTTTTTCTCACGCATGCAATTTCTACCGATTTTTCTTTATCAACCGGCTAATTTTATTTGTTGGCTCTTTTATTTTCCATCGCAAATTCTCCTCGCCAATTCCTCCGCCCTCACGAAATCTTATTACCGCCCCTTCGATTCCGAATTAAAACGCATCAGTAAAAAATCAAAGCTCATAAATCAGCTTTAAATTTTAAATTATTTGTTCACCTAATTACTTCCATGATATAATATCACCAATATGGAAGGTAAAAAGAAAACAAGACCTCGAGCTATCCTGGTATTCGGTGCGCCATGTAGTGGAAAAACTACATTTTGTGAAAAATTCTCACAACGTTTCAAGGCTCCTTACTACGATCTTCGAGCCTTGCGTGAAGAAGCGGACTTCACTGAGAAACAAATTCACGTCGTCCTCGAGGCGATTGCTAAAACCGGTCAAAATATCGTGATTGAAGGTGGTCTCGATACCGAAGACGAGCGTAATTCCGTACGCAAATTATTGAAACTATCTGGTTATGCACCGACTCTCGTCTGGATTCAAACCGATATTAATACCATTAAGATGCGTTTGAAGCTCAAGCTTCGCTCGATTGCGCGCGCCAAAGAAGAATACGATCGCCGTATCCGTCTCATGGAAGCTCCAGCTGAGATTGAAAAACCGATTATCCTCTCTGGTAAACACACTTTTGAGACCCAGCTTTCTCACGTCTTAGCTCAACTCCAAAATGATTCTCGCCGATTCTGAATTTGGCGAAATTATTGTTCGCCGCAACGCCTTAGCTAAAAACATTTCTTTTTCACGTTCCACCTCTGGCCGACTACAAATGTCGGTTCCATCTTATGTCACGGATCGTCAAATTCAAAAAAGCCTCGACTCCATGCGAGATCGCTTGCGTAATCTAAATTTAGCTGACCCCGCCACACAACGCGCTCGAGATACTCAGAAAAAGCTCCTTATGAAACAAGCCAAAGAATATTTACCCTACCGTCTCGAATATCTCGCAAAACGTTATGGTTATCATTATGATCACGTCACTTTAAAGCACCAATCTACCAGATGGGGCTCCTGTACGCGTCGCAAAAAATCCCTCCTCGGCGGCTATGAATTCACCATTTCCATGAATATCGGCCTCATGCAAGTACCCGAAGTTTTACGTGATTATTTAATTATTCATGAACTCGCACATATCAATCATCCCGACCACTCCAAAGCTTTTTGGCAGGAAGTCGAAAGGCATGATCCAAATTACCGTGCACATCGTGAAATGCTTAAAAAACATAATCCAGGTCTATGATATAATATGTTTATGCAAGGGCAATCTATCTCTAAATTTCTTGATGCCACCAAAGTTCACACTAGTGTTTTTGATCGCAAATTCATGTATCTTTCGGACATCATCGACCCAATTTACCGTGAATATCTTATTAAACTTGAAAAAATTGGCGTAAATCTCGACCTCGATGTCATTCGCCGTCGTCACCAAGTTGAAAATTATACTGACATTATCAAATTTATCGTTGGCTATCTCAATTCACGTCTTAAAAACCCTACCAAGGGAAATATTCTAATCTCTATGAACGCCACTTCCGCCCAGAGTATCGATATCACCCCAGCCAAATATCATCTCGTGATTACCGATGATAGTGTCGTGATGACCGTCGATAGTAGTGAACAATATTCCGCACTTGGTGCCAAAATTAAATCCCGTCTCGGCTTCGGCACATCAATCTCATTCCCAATCCGCGAGCCCTACGACTCTATTTAATTTTCCAAAACAGGGAATCCACCACTGTTTTTTCTTAAATAAAGCACACTTTGCTTCATCGTTTTAAATATTTTTCTTAGCATAAAACCACCCCCAATCTCTTGTTTTAAGCATAAGCTTTTGCTAAAATAAACTTATAAACGGGAGCATTATGAAAATCAAGAAATCATCAATTTTTGGTGTTTTTGGCGCATTATATCTATGCTTTTTTCTGATTTTTACTTTTCTAGCCTTCCAACCCCAAACCGTAGAGGCAAACACTAATTTGATTCTCGAAATTCCCAAAATCAACCTCACCTCACCGATTCGCTCGCTCGAGATTAGTGATGAAAATACTCTCACTTCACCGGAACGCATCGCCGGCGTCTATCACGCTAATCAAAATCACGATTTTATTATTGGTCACTCCTCTACAATTTTTCAAAATCTCAACAAGTTATCAATTGGCGATACTTTCCGCTTTGGCGACCAAACTTATCAAATCAAAACCCGTAAAATCCAGCAAAAATCCGATATCGACATGTCAAAACTCTTGACCAAAAAATCCACCCCGACTATCACCTTGATGACTTGTCATGGCGAAAAAATCTCCGGCCACGATTATACCGAACGACTAATTCTCACTGCTGAATTAATCTAATTTTGTAGAGTTCATCTCTACGTCGTATCTGTTATTTTTTATCAAAAAACCTGGAGTCTATCTCCAG
>CALKRO010000121.1 GCA_937990205.1 uncultured Candidatus Saccharibacteria bacterium
AGAATCTAGAAGTCATTACACGTGGGGTGGTGCCACCAAATCCGAGTGAGCTTCTAGAATCGAAGAAAATGGAGCTGTTGCTTTCTGAAGTAAAGAAACACTACGATTATGTACTAATCGATGGTACGCCGATTGAGGGGATTTCAGACTCTCTGATTTTGGCGAAGCGGGCAGATCGGGTGATTTTAGTTTGTGCGGCGAACGAGACTACGATTGAAGATTTGCAGAATTCGAAACGCACGCTAGAAGCGATTGAGATTAATATGCCAGGGGTGATTTTGAACCAAGTGGTAGATAAGCGCCGTGGTGAGAAGAATAATTATTATAGCTACTATAATAATTAAGGCTTAGCTTATTTAGATATTTGGATTAGTGATCGATGTGGGGGTTTTGATATGTAGTTAACTGCTTATGAGAACTTGTTTTGATTTTACTGAAAAGCTTGATGATTAAGTAGATGATAATTGCGCCGAAGCTGGCACCGAGAGTATCAATCAAGACGTCGCGAAGTTGAGCGGAGCGGCCAGGGACGAAAATTTGATGGATTTCGTCGGTAGTGGCATAGAGAAAGCTAAAAAGGATAGACAGAAGAAGCTTTTTAGGGTGGCTATTTAGTTTTGGGAATTGTATAAGATTGAGATAAAATAAGGCGCCTAAAATAGCATACTCTGTGAAATGGGCGGTTTTTCGTACTAGAAAAATTAGGGTGCTTAGACTGATTAAGTTGTTTTCTAGGCCGTGACGCACGTGCGGAAAATTTTGGGCGATAAAATCAACGAAGAGATTACTTTGGGCATCGGAAGAGTTGTGGCCGAAGGAGGACATAATGAAAATAAAGCACATCTGAAAAATAAGCAGTGTGGGTAGAATGAGGGGACGAATTTTAATAGTCATTAGGATTTATTTTATCATTTCGTGAGATATTCTTGGAGCTTGGCTTTGGCTTTGTTGACGGAATCCGGATATGGGTGCCAAACGAAGTGCTTTGGTTCGGGATAAGTATAGGTGGAGGTGATATCAGCCTTACCATCAACGTCGATGGATTCAATTTGCCAATTGGAAAAATTGCTAAGTTGTTTTTGAACGAGATACTTTAAGTCGTCGGGAGTGAAATTGGTCTGAATATTTTTGGCGATAGAATTGAAAATTTGATCTAACTTGGTGAGGTTGGTTTTGTCTTGCTGAAGCTTCTGAAGCAGAGCGGTGATAATTTTTTCTTGATTGCGACCACGTTCGCGATCTCCACCGGCCCAACTAATTGAAACGCGTTCCCTAGCAAAATCTAAGGCTTCGTCACCATTTAGATGATAATTCCCTGGTTCATAGTGACGGTGACCGTGGTAAGTATTAACGACATAGGGAATGTGAATATCGACGCCGCCGAGTTGATCGATAATGGTGGAAGTGGCATTAAAATTGATACGGGCGTAGTAATTGAATTTAATGCCGTAGAAATTTTCCAGAGTATGGATGGATTCATTGACGCCATAAAGGCCAGCGTGAGTGAGCTTGTCGAGTTTACCATTCATGGCGAGGGGGACATAAAAATCGCGTGGAGTATTCAGGAGGAGGATTTTGTGTTTGGTGGGATTTACTACCATAATAAGATTGACGTCGGAGTGGGCGGCAAAAGGCAAGGTGTGGTCACGATTATCGATGCCACTGAGATAGATAGTGAAGGGAGAGTCGAGCGACGCGTGAGTAGTGGTTTCGACATGTTTGGGTGTGACTTTAATTTCGACATCGGCGAGAATTTGGAGTTGGTTGTAGATGGATTCGTTATTATCTTTCAAAGCGTCGACGTAGGTGTGGCCGAGGAAGATGGTCTGGAGCTTATCGTTGGTGGTTTTAGGGTTAGTGAGCGCGGTAGTGAGGGCGAGGAGGTTGTCGTAGGTCTTGAGATTGGTTTCTTCGAGAGGAGTTTTGAGGAGGTCTGGACGGTTACTCTCTGCGGATGTGAGATACTGTTTGACGGTTTCGAAATAGGGGTCACTGGTTAAAAGCCCAAGAGGCGAAATAGTACTCGTGGTGTTTTTTGTGAGATTAGAATTTTTGAGGGTGACAAGGCTGTATTTTTCAAAATAGGTTTT
The DNA here is from genome assembly GCA_937990205.1 of uncultured Candidatus Saccharibacteria bacterium. Classification (GTDB taxonomy): domain Bacteria; phylum Patescibacteriota; class Saccharimonadia; order Saccharimonadales; family Saccharimonadaceae; genus Nanosyncoccus. The sequence continues at coordinate 2,091 of CALKRO010000121.1, forward strand.
GTTGGGACTGATTTTGGAGAAATAGTCGTTGTATTTGAAGAGGAGGAAGGCAAGGATGAAATTAATGAAAAAAATAATACTTAAGATGATAACTGCGAATTTGTGGCGGTGACTAAAAAAGATTAGAGTGGTAATAATTAAAAAGGTTATGAAAGCAAGAAGACTGAAGAAGTGCGCTGGT
>CALKRO010000122.1 GCA_937990205.1 uncultured Candidatus Saccharibacteria bacterium
AAGTGGTACGCGAGCTGGGTTCAGAACGTCGTGAGACAGTTCGGTTTATATCCGGCATGATCGTTAGGAATTTTGAGGAGATCTACCCTTAGTACGAGAGGACCGGGGCGGACGAACCTCTAGTGTATCGGTTGTGACCACCTGTTGCATTGCCGAGTAGCTATGTTCGGAAGAGATAAGCGCTGAAAGCATATTAAGCGCGAAGCCCACTCCAAGATTAGAATTCCCTATGAGCTCCCAGAGAGAAGATCTGGTTGATAGGTGCAAGATGGAAGTATCGTAAGATATGGAGTCGAAGCATACTAATAGAGCCATCGCCTTTTTATGTTCAAACTATTTATCTTGTCTAGACGAGATGGATAGTTTGATAGACTTAGCTAGTAATCGGTGCTTGATGCACCGCAAGTCACATTTAATTTTTTACACCTCATGGACATCAATATTCGCATTAAATTGCGCCATTGGTGCCCATAGCGCTGGGGAAATACCTGTTTACATTCCGAACACAGAAGTCAAGCCCAGTAGCGGCGATAATACTGCAACAGCGGGAAGATAGCAAGGTGCCAAATTATATAGAATAGCCACCCAAACGGGTGGCTTTCTGTTTTTTTAGGCATCTTGCAAAAACTGCATATATGATCAAAAACGCCTAAAATCATCATGTTTATGGTAAAATAAATGTATATGCAAGGCCAAAAATCACATTCTTCTAAAATGTTTTTGTGGAAAAAGACTTTTGTAGTAACTGCTGGGTTTTTGGCTTCTTTACTTGGGCTAATTTTTTATTCAAATAAAGTCTCGGCACTGTTTATCCCTACTCTTTCCGCTTCGGTGGACCAAGCGAATCTGCAAGTGAATGGGAATCAAGTGATAAATTCACAGGATCAAACTAAGGAATTGCAGCTTAGACTCAATGCTGATACTAATAATAAAACAGGCTATACTACCATTATTAGTTCAAGTTCTGAAAATACCTCACTGGTAAATTCTAGTCCTACTAGCACTAGTCAGATTTCATCGATAAGTTCAAATTTAAATCTTTCAGATTTTGCTACAAATACTTGGGGGTATAAATTAGGTAATGCAGTTAGCTATCAGCCTATTCCTGCATTTTCTACTCCAGCAAGCGTGATCCAAACTACCGCCAAAACTAATGGGGTAGAATCAAATACTATAAATATCGGCATGAAATTGAATCAAAGTTTGGAATCTGGATCTTATTCCAATACTTTAATTTTTTCTTTTATTACCAATCCGTATACACCTAAAGCCATATTGATAAGAGGTTTTGATTTTCAGACTAGCGTCGCTCGTTTTGATCCAAATCCTAGTCATGTTGATGGCCATCCAGAGATACCTACTTTTCCAAACATTGTACACATTAAACGAGAGCGAAATACTGCTAATATTCCTACGGACGCTATTAATCTTGAAGCAATCGATTCAGAGGCCGAGATCAAAGTCTGGTATGATTCATCTTCCAAAACTGTTTACTGGTATTCGGTAAGTGAAAAAGTTTATCTTAACCCAGACAGTTACAATATGTTTGCTTATTTTCCAGGTATGACAGATATTGATTTATCTAGTTTTGATACGAGTGAGGTCGAAGACATGAGTTTTATGTTCAATTTTAATCTTGCCTTAGAAAAACTGGACGTTTCCCATTTTGACACCAGACGCGTCAAAAGTATGTATGCTATGTTCGATAACCTTACCTCGCTTAAGGAGCTTGATGTTACTAATTTTGATACAAGTAACGTCGAAACTATGCAATATATGTTTTATAACCTTAATAAGGTAAAAAAGCTTGACCTGTCACACTTTAATACAGAAAACGTCAAAAGTATGGAAGGTATGTTTGCCCATATGGTTAGTCTTGAGTCTTTAGATCTTAGTCATTTTGATACGAGCAACGTTGCAACCATGCGCGACATGTTCGCTTATATGACCAGTCTTAGGTCTTTAAATCTCAGCGGTTTTAATACGAGTAATGTTACAATCATGCAGGATATGTTTGCTGCTACTTCAGCTCTTCAGACATTAGATCTATCAAGCTTTGATACTAGAAAAGTTACCAATATGCAATCTATGTTTTTTAATATGTCATCACTGAAGAATCTCATTGTGACTAGTTTTAATACGGAAAACGTGAAAAATATGAATGCTATGTTTGCTCACACCGATAGTTTAGAAGAGTTGGATCTAAGTAGCTTTAAGACGCCAAAAGTTAAAACCTTCCGGGCAATGTTCTACACAGATCGACCTGAGGCGAATATCACGAGGCGCATTTATGCTTCAGCAGATTTTGATATTAGAGCAGCCTTAGCCTATAATACGACCGACTCACAAGCCAATATCGATATCTTTTGGCAAATGAAAAATCTGGTAGGCGGTAATGGCACTAGTAGTAATGGTAATACTACTCCAGGAATTTACCTCCTAAAAATTGATCGTCCAGGTGTGCCAGGTCTCTTCACTAGAAAACCATAAAAATCTTCGCGTTTATGCTAATATAAATATGTATGTTAGGTCAAATAATGCAATCACGAAAACCTCACGGTGTGCGGTTTAATAGAGGATTAAA
>CALKRO010000123.1 GCA_937990205.1 uncultured Candidatus Saccharibacteria bacterium
ACTCGGCCACGCCCTTAATGAACACCAAAATTATGACACCGCGATTGATCGCCTTAAGCTCGAATCTGAAGCCTGGCAAACCGCCAAATCCCTCATTGAAAAACATCAGCATTTCAAGAATATTGAATACTTAAAATATGATCCCGAATACGCCGAAGCTCATCTGGATACCTATCGAGACTGGCTACATACTCAATCTCTCTGTAAAAAATGTACTCTCACGCGTTTTCAAGATGATCACGGCCGCTGGCATTGCCCGCACTGTGATCACTTATTTTGATCAATTCCCCACCATTTAGATTTTAGTTACACAAAAAATAAATCCGCCGAGGCAGATTTATTTTTCTTAATTCTAGGTGAATAAATAAATTATTCAGTTACAGTTTTTGCTTTTGCAGGACCGCGTTTTGACAAACGACCACCTTTAGCACCAGCAATTTTCGCAAGAGCAGGGTTAGCTGCAAAGCCACCGGTACGACCTAAGCGTCCACCTTTTTGACCAATGCGAGCATAAAACTCCTTACCATATTTTTCGCGATTTGTTGCAGCAGCTTTCAAACCACCAGCTTTAGTTCCAGCCATTTAAAAATCCTTCTGCCCACCATTTTTTAATTCTCTTATTTACCTTAAGCCTCCCGCTCAAAGGTTAATGATTAGCATTATATAATAACAGAAGCATTTTGTCAATACGCTAAAGTTAAAAAATATGTCATAATATATATTCCGCTCACACCGTTCATATTCATCCCATGATATATCTCCAAGTCACGATATTTATCTCATGATATATTCTCTCTATAAAATACTCCTAATGGCGCACATCTCGCTTCCTCACCTCTTCGAATCCCCTTTAATTTTATTGACATTTTTTCTGCTTTTTGCTAAAATTCTTGCGTATGGGGCAATAGCTCAGCTGATTAGAGCGCTGCCTTTGCAAGGCAGAGGTCCAGGGTTTGAATCCCTGTTGCTCCACCATACATGGGGTGTTTAGCGTCCCCCCGCTGAACACTCCACCAAAAATACCCTCGAGGGTCTTTTTTTATGTCCTAATTCCCCTTACCCTAATTTTTGTACAAAAAATCATCCGCCCCCCCCTATTAATCATTCCCGTTAACTTTTAACCCCTATTTATTTCAAGCACAAAATCCAAGCACAAAAAATCGGCCTTGCGCCGAATTCATCATCTCTAATCTGGTGGGGATATGTGGACTTGAACCACAGACCTCGTCATTATCAGTGACGCGCTCTAACCAGCTGAGCTATATCCCCAATATCACTTATTTTACCCCATAAAACTCAAAAATGCAATAAAAATCCCCGTTAATTCTGTTATAATTATTGCATATGAATTGGAATTTTAGTTTTACTTGGGTTTTTATCGGCCTCATTATCGTTATTATCGGCGGCATTATGGTTGCTAAGTACCAAGAAATCTCCACCAATTTCTTGAGCGGTGTTTCTTCCTATGAACGCGTCAAATTTTGGGGCCTCATTGCCATTCTTCTCGGATTGATTGTGATGTCGAACCTTCATATTTTTCTTCTTACTCTCTTCGTGCAAGCAGTTTTTAAGCGCTAAAATACGTTTTGTCGCACCCATTCGTACATTGCAATTCCCGCTGCCACCCCTACATTTACCGACCTAGTCGAACCAAAAGACTCGATATAGCGCACATCGTCTGCCGCATTTACCAATTCTAGACTAATTCCATTACCCTCACTACCGAAAACTAGCGTAGAATGGCTCTCAAAGCGTTTAAGACCCAAAGGTTTGGCACGTTCCACGTTGTTTTCAATTGCCACCACTTCCCTTTTACGCGCCCTTTGATCCGCCATAAATTCTTCCATTGAAGGCCAATATACAATTTCCAAATATTTATCTGTACACATCGCACCCCGGCGGTTATATTTTCGTCGCCCCACAATATGCACCTTACTCACGTTAAAGTTATTTGCTGAGCGCACAATCGTTCCCGCATTAAAATCGTGATCGACATTTTCAATCGCAATCTCCAAGCTATTTCGTTTTTCCGCCAGCCTCTCTTTCACCTCTTCATTTGGCAGCCCCTTATATTCATCCACCAAATTCCTGGTATCTATTTTCGCGTCTAAAATCTCATCGCTTACGAGTTCGCTACTCATAATTTTGCTCAAATTTTCGTTTTCCAAAGTTTTCATTACCTCTATTATAGCCTATTTTTAGGCTTCAATTTTATAAAAATCCAAGAAAAAAGGCTGGGTAATCCAGCCTCCGGAATTGTTTTATGTTGGTCAAATTATGTCTCGCTAATTCCTTGGAAAATTTGATTTTTCGTCTTAAAATTTTTCAAATAACTTAAAAATAGTCCTAAATTAGAAATTGAAATTAAAATTGAAAATTAAAAATTAAATACTAGAATGAGTAATATTTAGACTACGAATTTCAGAATTTTATCTCTGAAATTGATTTGAGCTTCCGCTTCCATTTGTAACTTCACCTTACTATCCAACGTTAAAATCTTCCGAAGCATTAATACATTCTTCAATAACAAACATTTTTCATCTCTTGTATGTAATAAAATTTGCTCCGTCTTCCGTAATTCCGGTCTTTCCCTCATAAAAAAGCTGAATAGCTTATCTGCCGGAATTGAATCTGTTAAAATCAGCATCGACTCGTCATTTGCTTCTTTTATTTTACGTTTTTCTACCCTAGCAGTTTGCTTCGATTCCACTAAACTAATTACGCCCTTATGCATATCATAGTCATAGTAGGCCATAAATAAGCAAAAATCTCCGTTCGCTAGTTTAACTTTACCAGTTAATTCCAATTCCATCGAACTTCTTACTCCTTGAATGAAGTCTATCTGTTCTAAATAAATCTGAAAATCCTGGTTCGTTGAACTACGTTGCAGTAAAATAGGAATTTTCTTTGTATCACTACAAAAAGCCTCAAAGAAATCCTCTTTTCGAACTTCTCTTGCGGTGGCAAAAATATAACTTCTCTCCTTGTAATCTAATTCAAGACAGAAATCTTTACCATTCCTCTCGTCTACTAATTTAATTTTCGACATGACGCTCATAAAACCCTCCTTTTAAATAACCACTGCGTTCACGCATCTCTCTTTGTTCGCAGTCCACAAAAAGACACCCCCATTCTATCACAAAACGCTTAAGTTGTCAAAAAGGCACCTCTGTTACAAGGTGCTTTGATTCCCCAAATTCTATTCGTTTATTTTATCTGAAACTGTTTATGCCCCACAATTTCACAATTTCATCAGTTTATTTTACGCAAAACTACTTACAATCACATAGCCAT
>CALKRO010000124.1 GCA_937990205.1 uncultured Candidatus Saccharibacteria bacterium
CTGGTGCGCATAATATCGCACTTAATAAGATTAACGAGGCGGAAAATCCATACCATATTACCCTTGAGACCGCCGAAGCTCTCTATCAGAAGAAAATCGATTCCATTCTCGCCGACTGGGGTGATATTAAGATTATTAACGGCCCATTTGGTCCCTATATTAAGGGCCCAGCCATTAAACCAGCCAGTGGCAAAGGCCGTGCCAGACCAAATAATGCCAAAATCCCAAAAGATCGTGATCCAAAATCTATCACCAGGGAAGAAGCTGAAGAAATTCTTTTAAATTCCAAAGCGCCTGCCGCCAAAAAGGCCTCAGCCAAGAAGTCTGCTACCAAGAAAACTGCAGCCAAAAAGGCCACTACTAAGAAAACTACGGCAAAAACCAAAGCGAAAACTGCAGCCAAAAAGAGCTAAAAAAATACCGCTAGCCACCAAATCCAGCCGAATCACAAAAAACTAGAAGACGCCAAATCTAGCCGAACCTAGCCAAATCGCAAAAACTACCATAAAATCAAAGCCGCTTCCTGTCTATTAGACTAATAGGAAGCGGCTTTTTTGCCACCACCATAACATTAAACATAAGCATTATCTACAACCACACCATGAAACCGTCAATGTTTAAATTTAGATATAATTTTCTGTCCTAAATGTACAATTTATGATAAAATATTAAAAGAAGTTAGACGGAAAGCGACCACACAAAATTCCTATTTGACTTTTTATAATTTTATATTATAATTATAGTAATTTTTATATATTATTGGGTGGATAAGGGAAAAATATAAGATGGATCAACATGCGGAAACTATTCAGAAAGCCTTGACAGGAAGTCTTAATATTATAGAACAAGACCGTGAAAAGGAGATTATTTCTCGTCGCTTTGGTCTAAACGGCCAGAAGGAAACCCTCGAACAAATCGGGGAAGTGCTTTCTATCACTAGGGAACGCGTCCGTCAGTTGGAAAAAGCCATCATCATCCGTCTTCGCGTGATGGCCGAAGAAAATCAAATTCCTGAACTCGGTGCCGCCGAAAAAATTATTATCCGCTTCCTCGTCGAAGAGGGAAGAATCGCTCGCATTTCCACTCTTGCCCAAAAAATCTATGGTCACAATCCGAACGAAAAGGAATTAGCCGCTATTAATTTCATTAGTGAAATTTCTGCTCGTCTCGTCCACATCGATGAATCCGAGCGTTATTACAATGCCACCGGCATCGCGGAATATGGCAACGAACGTGAAATTAAGCGCAAAGCTGACGAAATCGTTACCCTTATCCGCAACAACAAGCTCCCAATGAGCCTGGACGAGCTTGACGCTAAACTTAATTATGAACACCCAAATCACATCCGCGCCATTGCTTCCATCTCCAAGTCCCTCTCTTCCTTAGATGACCAATGGGGTCTCGCCAAATGGCCAACCGTCAATCCAAAAAATATTCGTGACAAAATTTATGTTATTTTGAAGAATCAAAACGAGCCAATGCACTTTAGCGACATCGCCGACGCAATTTCCAATTCCAAATTCCGTCGCAAAAACGTCACTACTCAAGCCATTCATAACGAACTGATTAAAGACCCTCGCTTCGTCTTAATCGGTCGTGGCATTTACGCTCTCGATATCTGGGGCTATAAGCGTGGTACGGTCGCACAAATCATTACCGACATCCTAAAAGAAGCCGGCGAGCCACTCACAAGGGAAGAGATCGTCAAGCGCGTGCTCAAAACTCGCAAGGTTAAAGAAACCACCATTCTCTTAAATCTTCAGAACAAAAAACTTTTCCGCCGCGTCGACCGAAACACTTATACTTATGCTGACTAAGTTGGTCAGTAATGCTAAAATAGAAGTATGATAGCGGAATTAGTTCATTTTATCTTGATGCCTATTGTTTGGCTCCCAATTGTTGGCGTCTTAGGGTATCTCACATATAAAAATTACAAAAAAATCAATCAATTGAAGACTCTCAATCTCGAGTCGGTGCTTTTGATGCTGGAAATTCCAAAAAATAACGACAAAAAGGAACTTTCCGCCGAGCAAATGTTCGCCTCGCTTCACGGTATTTTGAAAGATACCGAACTTTTACGTCAATCTGGCACCGCCCAGGAGCATCTCAGTTTTGAAATTGTTTCTTCTGGTGGACAGATTCGTTTTTATGTCTATGTACCGAAAACCCTCCAGAGTTTCGTCGAAGGTCAAATTTATGCGCAATACCCAAGCGTCCAAATTCATGTCGTCGACAAAGATTACACCGAAACCGTTCACAGCCACAATGTCGTCTACAGCTCAGAGCTTTCACTTACCGAAAATGAAGTTTTACCAATTAAGACCTTCGATGCTTTCGAGGTCGATCCGCTCGCCGGTATTACTGGTACCCTCGCTAAGCTGAATCCTGATAGTAATGAAGAGCTCTGGATCCAAATTCTTACGCGTCCAGTCGCCGATTCCTGGCACCAAAAAACCGATGCTTGGGTCAAAGCCCAAAAGAATCCCGCTTCTTCGCTCAAGCTTTTTAATATCGATTGGACCTGGTTAGCCGAATTACTCTCTGCACTCTCTACTCCACCAAGCGGTGGCTCTGGTAGTCCAAAACCAGCCGTCGAGCTCTCAGAACGCGTTAAATCTCAGATTTCCGCTGCCGAAACTAAGGCCACCAAACTCGGTTATCAAGTTAAAATCCGCCTTGCCTACCTCGGCGACAGCGAAATTAATGCTCAGCTCGACATGCAGGCCCTTGTGGGTACCTTTAAGCAATACAACTCTACCAACCTCAATGGCTTCAAATCCATCGGCGGCAGCTTTAACAGAGAAGACCTCGAAGCCTACAAGCTCCGTCAATTCACCGATGAGGGCTTCATTCTCAATATTTCTGAGCTTGCCTCGGTCTATCATTTACCACACACTTCAGTCGAAACCCCAAACATTGTTTGGGCTACCTCTAAAACTGCCGAACCACCAGCCAAATTACCTCTTATCACCGGCATTGCCAGTAATGACGAAAATATTTCCGCTTTCGGCCTAACCAATTTCCGTGGCATTAATCACCAATTCGGCATGCTACGCCGCGACCGCTCTCGTCATATTTATATCATCGGTCAAACCGGTGCCGGTAAATCTGGTCTGCTCGAGCTTTTTGCCCTTTCTGACGTTTTCTATAATCAGGGTTACTGTATTATCGATCCGCACGGTGATTTTGCGGTCAATAACCTCCGTTTCGTGCCCGCTTCCCGCGTGAAAGATGTCATTTATTTCAACCCAGCGGATACTCAATTCCCAGTCGGTTTCAACCCACTCGAAGTT
>CALKRO010000125.1 GCA_937990205.1 uncultured Candidatus Saccharibacteria bacterium
TTAGTCGTAGTTCCGCTGACTTCATTAAGCAGCTCTTCATGCAGGAGGTCCCTGAAATCGAAACTGGTGTCGTTGAAATTCGTGCTATCGCCCGTGAGGCTGGTCGTCGTACCAAGATTGCTGTCACCAGCACCGTTCCAGGTGTCGATCCAGTCGGTACCTTCGTTGGTGGTCGTGGCGTCCGTGTTCAGGCCGTAATGAATGAAATTGGCGATCGTGAAAAAATCGACATTATCAACTGGAGCGAAAATCTTTCTGAATTCATCCGTGAGGCTCTGAGTCCGGCTGAAATTACTCGTGTCGAAATCGAAGATAAGCGTGCCAAGGTCTTTGTCACCGAAGATCAGCAATCCGTCGCAATTGGTCGTCAAGGTCAAAACGTTCGTCTGGCTTCCATGCTCACCGGCATTGAGCTTGATATTGAGCTAGCTGAAGCACCAAAGAAGAAAAAGCGTGCTAATGTGGAAGATTCTTTGCTTTCTGCCTTGCAGGAAAATGAATCGGAAACGGAAGCCGTAGTCGCAGAAGAAGATACTGAGGCTGCTGAAGCTGAAAATGCTGACGCAGAATAGAAACTCGTATCAGCTTAACGTCGAAAAGACTCCCATTCGGGGGTCTTTTTTATGCTCTAGAAATAAACTTACTATTTTAAAACCCTAGAGTCTAAGAAAAGCTTTAAATAAAAAAATAAACCCCGCAGGGTTTATTTTTAGCGTACTTCTACGCGGACGCGTGGTAATGAGCGACCAGAGAAGTGGGTTTTCTTGGTTTTCACAAAAGTGACAACACCATCTTTTGCTGCATGAATGGTGAAATTGCGGGACATGTAAGTACCTTCACCAGCAATTTTGGTGCTTCCGGTTTGGCGAACTAAAACTTCACCGTTGCGGACTTTTTGGCCACCAAAACGCTTCACGCCAAGACGTTGACCAGCATTGTTGTGGATATTTTTCGCGGTACCACCGGCTTTAACATGTGACATTTTTTGCCTTACTCTTTCTTAATACTATTATTTCTCGAGCCACAATCTGCCCTTCACGATAATAAATCATGTCAGACTGACTCAAGCCTTGAAACTTTGCTAAATTATAACCCATATCTGTAATTTCGTCAATAATAGAAAGTCTTAAGTAGGATCCGTCTTCACGTAGCCAAGCTGGCACCGCGATTACCACAGGGGTATCATCCTCAATCTGCTTAGCTAGGTTCTTTAAAAAGCCGAGAATAATCCGCTTGCAGTTCTGTTTTTCATCTTTTAATTTAATCTCGACTGGCGGTTTTGACATCGGGGAACCGAGGAAACACTCACAAGCCACTAGGCCAATTTCTGAAGTCTTCGGCCAGACGAAATCCGTCGCATCGCCAGTGTAGATGGAATTTAGGAATTGATTTTTTTGTTCCACTAGCTCTGGTTTGATCTTGAAGAAGCGTGCCTTTTTTTCGAGTAGCCAATCCAGGTTTTTCTGAGTGTATTTCATCATCCGCGGATTAAGATCGCTACCGATTACTGGTTGACCGAGAATCAAGGCTTCCTGTAAAACCACGCCGGTGCCACAGAACGGATCAAGCACTTTTTTCGACTCGTCAATCTCACCGCCCAAATTAATCAAGATTTGCGCTAATTTCGGTGGCAACATCCCTACCTTGGCGTCCCTCGCTGGGCGCATCTGATCGCGTTCACGATATTTATCGATATTTTGTACACCCAGGCTCAGATAAGTTTCCGAACCTACTAAGATAATCTCTTCGGCACCCGGTTTTTCACCTAAATTATTATGAAAGGCTGTAGCCGAAGAAATTTCAGGTCCTCTAGCTTCCACTACGCGCACATTGCGTCCGAGCTTTTTGAGTAGACTCTTAAGTTCCATTGCCTTGCGTCGGACTAGATTCTCAACTGCTGATTTTTTGTTTTTATGATTCGAGTTTAGGGCATAACTCGAAACTCCGATCGTAATCTTACCCTCAGGTTTTCGAGTATTAACCGCCTCGGCAAGATCTCGGAAATTCCCAGAGAAAATCTGGCCCAACTTAATCGATCCACCCAGACGATCAATCGAGACCGTCTTATTGGTTTCAAAAACCGCAAGTTCTGGTCCAATCAGTTTGGCGTTTTGGTCGTAAATCGCTTGGATTTCCGCCAAAGATATTTTCGGAAGTCTTCCCAGCACTGCAATGTATTTCATAATCTTATTTTATCATGTATAATGAAAAAGCTATGTTTAAAAAGATACTCAGTATTGTCACGTTATTATTAGTCGGTGTTGTTGTTTATGGCGCTCGTAATGAAATTGTTTCGGCCTTCCAATGTATTTTTGGCGGGCAATGTATGGATGGTTCGCACTTCTCCATTAATTTCTGGATCGTCCTACTTTTGATTCCAGAACAACTCTTCATGTATTACAGTGCTGGTAAAATTTTCTTCTCCTACATGGCGGGGAAAGCCAAATCTCAGAAAAATATCACCAGGATTTCCGCTGGTAAATCTACTAAATCTGAAAAAATTAAATCTGGAAAGGCCGATGCTGATACGGATGCCGACGTAAAAGCTTTCGAAAAGCTCACCACTTGGCAACTTGCGCGTATTTCCTTCGAGTTAAACTTCGTCAATCACGCCATTCCTTCTGGTGGTGTCTCTGGTCTCGGATATATCACTTGGCGCTTAAAGAAGTTTGGCGCTACCGCTGGTCAGGTTAGCTTCATGTATCTCTTGCGCTATGTGATTACTATTCTTGCTAATCAAACTCAAACTATCCTCGCCATTATTTTCTTATTAGTTACAAATAGTGTGCCAAATACTGCACTTTGGATGGTCGGGGCTGTAGCCGCTATGAGTGTCGGGGTGATTCTTGGTATTGTTTTGATGATTGTGATCGTCTCGAATCGTAAGCTTATCGACTTTACTGCCAAGAAGGTGGCTGCCATTATTAATGGATTGGTTCGTACTGTCACTTTCGGTAAGAAAAAGCAAATTATTGAGACCAAAAAAGTTCAAAAATACTTCCTCGATCTTCATGAAGACTTCCTCACCGCCAAGCGTGATAAAAAGATTTTGGTTGGCCCAGTGCTTTGGGGTTTCCTTTATAACTTCCTCGAAATTGCGACTTATGAAATTGTCGCCATCGCTATTGGTCACCCAGAAATCTTCCCACAAATCATGGTCGCAGAAGCTCTCGGCTCGGTCGTCGGTGCGGTTCTTCCTACCCCTGGTGGTGTCGGTGGTTACGAAGGCTCGATGGTTGCCGTGATGACCGTACTTGGTAGCGATCTTGCGGTTGCCAGTACCACGGTCCTTGTCACTCGTATGATTGTCTTGCTTAATACTATCGTTTCTGGCTATGGTTTCTATCAAAATGCCATCTCTAAGATTGGTAAAGAAGAGAAGCAAAAAATCTTCGAAGGGGAATCTGCGGAGTAATGGCCGAATCGCCAAAATATTCCGTCTCTGATTTTATTGCCGTCGCCAACTACGCCTTAGATTACACTTTTCCGGATTGTGTAGTCTATGGCGAGGTGGCGAATTTTAATGTCAATCAAAATCGTTGGATTTTTTTCGATCTGAAAGATCAAGAGTCCGTGATCAGTTGTTTTATGGTCGCCTCGAGCCTCCGCACACCTATCGAAAACGGTATGAAGCTTGCCGTTCAGGCCACCCCGAAGATTTTTAATCGCTCTGGTCGCTTCACCTTAACTATTAAGCAATACGCTTTGATCGGCGAGGGAAACATTAAGAAAGCCTATGAATTACTTAAAGCGAAATTAACCAAGGAAGGGCTTTTTGATCCTGCTAGAAAGCGCAGTATCCCGGCTAATCTCGAACGTATCGGCGTGATTTCTTCTACTCAGGCAGCCGGTTATGCGGACTTCATAAAAATCATCAATGCTCGCTGGGGTGGTCTAGAAATTCGCGTAGCTAATACTAAGGTTCAGGGTCTTGGTGCGGCCGATCAGGTGATTCGTGCTCTCGATTTTTTTAACCAAGAAAATAGTTCTCTAGGAAACTTTTTTCTTGACA
>CALKRO010000126.1 GCA_937990205.1 uncultured Candidatus Saccharibacteria bacterium
AAAAGCAGTTTACAACCCGAAGGCCTTCGTCCTGCACGCGGCGTTGCTCCATCAGGCTTTCGCCCATTGTGCAAGATTCCCTACTGCTGCCTCCCGTAGGAGTCTGGGCCGTGTCTCAGTCCCAGTCTGGATGATCATCCTCTCAAACCATCTAACGATCGTCGACTTGGTGAGCCTTTACCTCACCAACTATCTAATCGTACGCAAGCCATTCCCAAAGCGCATAAATGCTTTAATCCAAAGATCACATGCGGTATTAGCTAATCTTTCGACTAGTTATCCCTCACTTTGGGGTATGTTCTCACGCGTTACTCAGCCGTCCGCCGCTCGTCATCAGCTTCACGGTTCCCTCGAATCTATCCACTCGCATAAGGCCAAGTGAGTCAAGGAAACGGTGAAGCCATGCTACCGCTCGACTTGCATGTATTAGGCACGCCGCCAGCATTCATCCTGAGCCAGGATCAAACTCTCCATTAAAGGTCCTAAGACCTTGAATTTTAAATTTGAAAACTCAAATATTTATAAATTAACTGACGATGATAAAAATAGAAATAAATCTATTTTAATAATTGCACAACTGAATTGTTAAAATTCGTCCCTCATGTTCATTTGGTTTCCCATTTGCTCATGAGGATGTTTCTATAATAGATGAGAAAATAATAAATGTCAACACAATTTTGCAAGATTTTTTAAGATTTTTTAATTTTCTGGCAATTTTCCGCTTTTTTCGTACTTTCTTCCCGTTTTATCGCTCGATTTCGCCCATTAATTCCCTAGTTATTTAATTAATAGAAAGTTAATTGCAATGGAAATTAATATACCTAAAATCAATCCGGCCACCACTTCCGGCACCGTATGCCCCTCCACCACGCGTAGATGCGCGATTTTTTCCGCCTCACTTGACTTCGAATTCTTTTCATCAATCAGCTGATTAATAATTTCACCGTGTTCCCCCACCGAATAACGCACGTTTGTTGCATCGTAAATCAAAATCGAAGTCATACAGACTGCCAGGGCAAACACCGTCGAATTAAAACCAGACAAAAAACCAATCGTTCCAGTCACCGCCGAAAAACTCGCTGTATGACCAGACGGCATTCCACCAGATTTCATCATATAATATAGTACTTCCGAAAATTTCGCTTTTCCGCGAGTTTTAATCACAAACACAATCAGTTTGAAAAACTGTGCGATAAACCAGCCACAGACGAATGCTAAAAAAACATAACAGCTTTCCATACTCCTATCTTATCACACCTACGAAAAAACAAGAATACCCGAGTTCCGAGTATTCTTGTCCAAGATTAGTTATTTTTAAGGTACACTTTCTTCGTTTCACCACTCATTTTGAGAGAAAAAATGAGAATTTATTTTGCGAGAAATAATTACTATTGTAAGTGGTGAATATTTCGTTTTCCTTTCTTTTTGATAAATAAGAAGACTAGAAGAAAGCTAATTAATCCCCCTAAAATTGCCAAAATCCACCAAAAATCCTTCAAAGTTTGACCGACCTGACCCAACACTGGTACTTCTGAAATTTCTTTTTCATCCAATTCCCCCTCATCCACATCGGTCATCTCAACCTCACCTTCTGAGACCTCACCCTCCAAAACTCCTTCATCTGAGGTCGTATTTTTCATATTTTTACCATCAGAACTTTTATCATCAGATTTTTCATCCCCCATCGTATTTTCACTACTCTCCGCCCCAAAATCCTGTTCAGATTTTTCTTTTACGATTCCCGAAAGCACGATATTTCTATCGACTAATTCAGTTTTTCTCAATGTCGCAAAAACTGCCGAGTTCGCCCCAAACCCCAGTCCAAGTGTCAACACACTGAAACCTAAAATTCCTAGTACCGTCTTTTTTATTTTCTTTGTTTGCTGATTTTTCATATTACCTCACTGTTTTATTTACCTGCACCATAGCGAAAAATCTCAAAAATCACAACCATAAACATTTTCAAAAATAATTTAACAGAGGTAAAATCCCTCAAAAATTTTTTAGCATAAGCAAGTTATCAATTACCATAAGCAAGTTATGACCCACAAAAAAATCTAAAAATCCGCTCAAAAGCACACCTAAACTCCATCCAAAATCTACCCAAAAACCACCCACACCCCCCACAAAAAAGTACGCTAGACGCGTACTTTTTTCTAAAGACTCAACTATTCATTAGTCTCTTCTTCATCTTTTTCTTCTGGCAAGACGATACCGATCGAAGCCACTGTGTCACCTTCTGCCATTCGCATAATGCGCACCCCTTGCGTAGCGCGTCCGAGGGTTGGAATATCCTTCACCGCCACGCGAATCGCCTGACCGTTTGATGACATCATAATCACCTCGCTCGCCTCTGGGTCTAGGGTATGTACCGCCACAATTGGACCGGTTTTTGCCGTCACGGCCGCCACCTTGATACCTACACCACCACGTTTATGAGTTGGGAAATTAGAAACCAGAGTAGACTTACCGTAACCATTAGCCGAAACTGCAATCAATTTCTGCTTTGGATCAGTCACGATATCCATACCCACGACTTCATCTTTCGGACGGAGACGCATACCACGCACACCCATTGCTGAGCGACCCATCGCACGTACATCGGCTTCATTAAAGCGAATTGCTTGACCAGCCGAGGTAGAAATAATGATATCATTCTTCCCTGTAGTTGGCTTCACCCACTTCAGTTCATCTCCTGGATCCAATTTAATCGTAATTAGACCATTCGAGCGCACATTCGCGTAATTTTTCATCGCGGTCTTCTTGATTGTACCGTTCTTAGTCGCCATAAAGAGGTATTCATCCGCCTCATCATCACTCTTATCATCCGACTGCTGATTATCTTCGTTATATTTAATAATCTCCGTAATCTTTTCGTCTGGATGCATATTCAACAGATTCACTGCTGCCGTACCCTTCGCGGTCAAGGAAGCCTGAGGCACTTCATAGGCCTTCATTTTAAACATACGACCCTGTGAAGTGAAGATATAAAGATAATCATGCGAATTTGTCGTCAAAATCTGCGAAATTACATCTTCTTCCTTCGTAGTCATGCCCCTCTTTCCTTTACCACCACGGTTTTGGCGACGGAAATCAGTCTGTGATACGCGCTTAATGTAATTCTCTGCTGTCAGCAAAATCACACTTTCTTCTTCTGGAATCAATTCTTCTTCCGAGAATTTACCTAGTTCATGATTGAAAATCTTCGAACGACGCTTGTCGCCGTATTTTTCTTTCATTACTAGAAGTTCTTCCTTCACCACGTTCAAAATCTTTGCTTCATCTGCCAAAATTTCTTCGTATTTCGCGATCAAAGCCATCAATTCTTGCAGTTCTGCCTCAATTTTATCGCGTTCCAAGCCCTGCAAACGGCGTAGTTGCATCGCCAAAATCGCTGCCGCCTGAATTTCCGAAAGCCCAAAGCGTTCCATCAAACGCTTATCGGCATCATCATACGATTCACGAATCGTTTTTATCACTTCATCGATGTTATCCAGGGCAGTTTTCAAACCTTCAAGAATATGCGCGCGTTCCTTAGCCTTACGTAGGTCATACTCAGTACGGCGACGAATCACTTTTTGGCGATGCTTAATGAACTCTGCCAAAATTTCCTTGAGTCCCATAATCCGTGGCTGAATTCCATTCACCAAAGCCAAAACGTTATAGTGGAAAT
>CALKRO010000127.1 GCA_937990205.1 uncultured Candidatus Saccharibacteria bacterium
AAGCGCTGTGGTAGTTTTGCCAATCCATTTTTTGGTTCATATTGATTGGGGCTTGTTTGAGTGAGCCAATTTCACCGCCAGTAGGTTGAGTTTGGTAATTATATTGTGAATTATTTTGGGTATTTGGCTGGGTGGCGTAGGACTGATTTATGGTGTAATTCCCTGCGATGTTATTTGAACTTGCGGGAGTTTGGCCATTGAAAGTCTGATTAACTGAGCTTTGATTTTGATAAGGATTGTAACGATTGGTGCCGGTTTGAATTTGATAAGTGTGGCGGAAAGGATTACCTGTAGTAGAAGATTTTTGGGTGGCAAAATTTTGATAAACTGGGCGATCGGTGGATGATGACTGGCTGGATGCAGCGGATGAGGATTGATTATATGCGGCGCCAGTGGAAGTTTGTGGATTTGAGACCCCAGTAGATGGATGTTTGAAAGAATTTTTGGCGTAAGTTTCAGTAGTTTGAGTGAAATCTTTTAGCTTTTTCTGCGCCTTGGAAATTAAATTAAATAAAGAATTTTTCGATGGTTTGGTGGTAGATGAGTTGGCAGAAGTGGTTGGTGGAGTGCTTGCGAGGTTTTGATTATATGCGGTAGAAGAAATCACGCGAGTGGGCGCGACGTTAGCTAGATTTTGGTTGGCAACAGAATTTTCACCTTGATGAAAGGCTTCCATGACTTTTTTTCGAGCGAGATCGGCGACGGTTTGACGTTGCTTATCCTCTGTAGATTGCCCACCAGTTACAGAATTCATAAAAATATTATAACAGAGTTATTGGAAATACTCTATAAATATGATAAAATTTCTCTATGGGCGAATGGCGGAATTGGTAGACGCGCCAGACTCAAAATCTAGTTCCAGCAATGGAGTGTGGGTTCGATTCCCACTTCGCCCACCAAGTGTATTTTTCGGAATTACATTGGTTGTAAAATGATATTTATGGGGTCTTCTCTGTCTGAGATTGACCTTTTTTGATTGCTAATTTTGAAGTTTGAGAACAATTTTCGGGCCTAAAATGTCTTTGATAATAAAAAAGAGAGTGTCGCCAGCTCCATACGGTGCCTTGTTTCACTCTATGCTGTTATAATATCACAGCTCGTCTTTAAAGTCACATAATTCATTGACTTAGTGTTATCAAAGAGTAAAAAAGAAATAATGATTAGTTTATTTAGATGGGAATTAAATCCAATTAATTAGACGGTTAAGTACTTCTTTTTGATAAATCGGTTCTTTGTTATGATTTTGATAACTATGGTCGGCATTTTTTATTTCAATTACGGCTATTTTATTGCCGACAATTTTTTGGACTTCGGATGGCGCCGCAAAGCGATCATTTTCACCCTGTATAACAAGTTTTAGGTTTTCTGAAATTTCGTTTTGCTTTATTTCGTTTGGGATATAGCCTAAGATAATGAGATCTATGGATTTGTCTGGATATTTTGCAAAATAATAACTAGAAATGATTCCGCCTAGTGATTTGGCGATAATCGTGATATGGTCATAACCTTCTGCGTGAACAAAATCAATGACTTGTTTGAGTGTTGACACTTCTTCTAATAGATCGGGACCACTAGAGTTTTCTTCCCTACGCTCACAGTATGGAAAATTAAAACATAGCGCACTATTATTGGTCTTAGAGATTGTATCAAAAATGGCGGAAATAAAATCTGTTTCTATGCCAACTGGCC
>CALKRO010000128.1 GCA_937990205.1 uncultured Candidatus Saccharibacteria bacterium
TATCATAGAGTTGATCAGAGGTAGGATGTTTACAGGCGGCCGCATCAGCAAGTACATAAGTTTCATTTTCACGTTCCAGGATGAAACTAGCGGAAAAAGTCGGTTTCAAGAGATTACGCGGATTCTTCACCCCGATAAGATCACGACAAGCCAAAATTACGTCACGTGAAGAGTAGTCGATACCAGCAATCAGAGAATCGGCCAGCTGATTTTTCACCGCAAGACAGGCGTGCTCGAGAGAATCAGCACCGACTAGTTCAAAATCGGGAAATTTTTCGCGAGCTTTTTCGATGGCAGATTTAATAATGGGATTTTCTAATTCGGGGAAGACGATGCGTGTTTTCATGTTCTAATTATAACGAAGAAATGAAAAAAGAGGCTAAAACTTAGCCTCTTTTAGAAGTTACATGATACTTAATTTTGTCATTTTGAAATTTTTAGCCGACATTGCAGCTAGGTTCGCGGCGGTAGGACACATCATAGTCATCCTCATTTTTAATGGCGGTGATATGACCGTGATTTACTCCGTCTGGATGCCATTGACCACCGTAATAGAGGTCAATTCGGCCCTGCCTAGATACCAGCTTAAAGTCGCTACTCGTGGGTACTCCCATCAGATGGAGCAACTTATCGAGATAAGACTTAATCCTAATATCTTCCGAGGAAGTTAGGCTTTCGATGAAGCTTTTCTTCTTCTGATAGATAGCGTCTTTCTCGCTATATTCCTCCTTTCGTTGGGAAAAGATTTTTTCCCAAGTAATTTTTTCTTGCTTAGTCTCCTCAAACTCATCCCTAATCCTGCAGAGTTGGGGGTGTAGCTTGGGGTTGTAATAAGCATTCTTCTCGCTGATCAGCTGATTTTTTTTCTTGATAAGATCAAGATGTTCCTTTTTTAGATCCTGATTAGCTGGGTCCTGTTTTTGAGATTCGAAATTCTGTTGGATCTGAGTGATAATTTGCCCGGTTTCATCGTAAAGCTTTGCAACTTCATCTCCGCCAAAATCGCTCATCATTTTCCTTAGTTTTTCGATCTCGGTGTTAGCTTCCTTACACTTCTTCTCGGCTTCGTCCATCAATCTTTTCGCAGATTTGACTTCCTGAAGCAGAGCATCAAGCTCGATTTTCTCTTCCGCTAGAGATTTCATGACTCCACCTCCCTTTCTTGCGAGTCAATAAGTAACAAATAAGCATATAAAACTCCTTAAAGAACTAGCCGTAGCTAATTTGTCACTAGAGTAACACAGGTATTATATCATATTTTTATAAAAATTCAAAATTTTTGGCAAAAAGTGCTGAGTAGAGGACGGGAACTAAGTAAATATGCAAGGCATTCGGAAGGCCCGAGAAGAAACAAACCGAGGCGGCATAGGCCAAAATCAGAGAGGCAAAATAGAGTTTGGCTGGAGCAATACTAGAGATTAAGCTGGTGAAGTTGGATTTTTTCATGGATTGCTTGGAAGATTGACTAGAGGATGGCTTTACAAGTTTTTGGCGAGAATAACAGAGATAAAATACGCAAGTACCACTACAGAAAATAATCAAGATACCGATAAAACCGGTCTCGACTAGGATAGCGACATATTGGTTTTGAGTAATTTCTTTAGTGGAGCCAAGTTCCGGAAATGCTTGATAGAAGGCAACACCAGAGGAGCCGAGGCCAGAGCCGAAGAAAAATTGTCCTGGGTGGCTAAGGGCGAGTTGCAGGCCCATTTTCGAGAGCTTGACACGAATATCGGTTGATTCTGTAATATAGCCGTCAAAGAGCGGGGCATCTGAGATAGGATTAGCACTAGTATTAGTACTTGCATTAGTATTAGTATTATCGTTAGGTGAGAGATTAGACGATTCATTAGAGGTGGTTGAAGGATTTTTAGCTTCGGGAAGAGGAATCTTGATGCGGCCGAGCGTCATCTGACTAAGGGAACGACTAACTCCACCGAGAAAAGTATCAGAGGTGGGACCGAATTCCGACATTAAACCTTGAATAAGCGTGACAAAAACTAGAGGAAGTAAGATTAGTGAGATGATCTTCGAGGCGGCAAGAAGCTTCTTTTTGGTGTGAAATATTTCATAAAGAAAAATCACTGCGATAGCCAGGAAGAAGGAGTAAGTTGCGCCCCTTGAAAAAATTAAGAAAAGTGTTGAAATAATAAAGCCAGCCAAAGCGAGATAGAGAATTTTAGACTTGCGAGTTTGGTGGGTTTTCGGATGAATTACTCGAAAGACCAGAAAGATAGCTGGGGCAAGTAAGAGATTACCCATAAACTGCGGTTCAATAGCAAAACCATTGGGGTGAGGAAAGCCAAAAGAGAGATTAGTGCAACCAAGACAGAGTAAAATTCGATCGCCCGGAATATTAAGGGTATTTAAAATAGCTTGTAGCCAACAAAAACCGGAAGCTAAGGTGGCGCCCAAAAGAAAGGGTTTTTCGAGTGAGAGGGGTGTCTTTTTTAATATAATATTTTTATAAAAAGTCAAGAGGGAAAGATAGAGACACCAGATAATGCCAGCGGTCATAAGGCCGCGAAATTTATTGGAACTCCAGAGGAGAGTAAGCGAAAAGTAGAGTGGAATACTACTCAAAATCAAAGAAATCTGCACGGGGACTTTAGTGAGTGGAGTTTTTTTCGTAATGAGATTACAGAGGTCAGCGAAAAAAATCGGCAACGATAAAACACCCATCAAAAGTAGCCACAACAGAGGTAGGGAAAATTCATAATTGGAGGATTCGGTAGAAAAAAGTGGGATAACTGGGTAGTAGGAAAAGAAAAGAACGATGGGAAGCACCCAGAAAAAACCGCGGTGAAGAGGGAGGAGTTTTTGATTTAAGTCTTCAAGTTTGGTTTGGAGGTTTTTTAACATTGTTTTACCTGTGGGTTAAGGTTTTATTTTGGTTCTTTTGGCGTTTTTTGGACCTTTTCGACAAATTGACGGATTTTGCGGTGAAAATTCTCAGTACTAAACTTGGTAGCCGTAGTAGAAATTTCCTGAGGTGAAAGAAAAGAATTTGCGGATTTTGCTTTGAAATTTTTCAAGGTTTGAACAAGGGAATCGACGGATTGATCTTCAAAGAAGAGGCCGTTTTTGCCATTCTGAATGTAATCCATGGCGCCACCTTGCTTCAAAGCAATGACCGGACAGCCAGAAGCCAGAGCCTCGACTGGAGCAATACCGAAAGGTTCATTAGACGGAAAAACGAAGGCCTTGGCGTATTTAACAAATTCCTTGAGATCAGATTGAGGTAAAACATCGAAGAAGACCACATACTTCGAGCCGGCAGCTTGATTAACCAGTGATTCATGAGCCGCACCATTACCGATGAGAACTAAATTAAGCTGAAGTTTTTTGCAAGCGGCAATAATTAAATCTAGACGTTTCCAATTGACTTGACGAGAAAAATTCAAATAAAAGCCTTCAGCGAGGAATCTTTCTGGAAGTTTTTGTAAAATTTCTGGGAGTTCCCTAGCGGATTTTTCAGAGATAATTTGACTTTTATTATGTTTTATGTTGTTTTCTGCTTTTAGCTTCGTTTGCTTTTTCTTTGAATTATGTTGTGATAATATTTGACAATTTGATTGAATTATTTCACGATATGGAGCGACAGACTGGAAGTTTTCCACAGCCACAGGTGGATAAATAATCGTGCTTTCCCTTTCGTAAAATTGTTTGATTTCCTGCTGGGCAAAATCTGAGATGGTTAAATAATAATCTGGGCGAGCCGCAGACTCAAGGTCTTTTTTGCGTAGATTTTTCACCATCAAGCGAAAAACTGGACGAACCAGAAAATTCAATTTGCCGAAACCAGGGTCCTCGAGGTATTCCCTGTATTTTCCCCAATAGTACTGGGTCGGGACATGGCAATAACAGATATGAGCGCCGGGTTTAGTTTTAACGAACTTAGCATCGCAACCAGAGACCGAAATAACCAAATCATAGGCGGTGAGGTCAAGATGCTTAAAATAACTCTGACGTAAGGGAGCGATAAATTTTCGAATGCAAGCTGGTAGGAGATTCAACCAACCGGTTTTAACTTCTGCATCGAGAAACCAATTGATTCCCTTTGGACGATATTGAGAGGTATAAATTGGGGCATCTGGATAAATGCGGTGTAATTCCCTTAAAACCTGCTCAGCACCACCGACCACCGTGAGCCAATCACAGACTAGGGCGATTTTTGGATCGCCGGTTTTCAACTTAGCGGCTTTTGTATTGGTGGTTTTAGATTCAGCCATTTTTGACTTGGTGGTTTTAGATTCAGCCATTTATTTGGCACCCTTTTGAAAGATCACGGCGCGAATGGTTTGAAGCATAATCTGTAAATCGAAGAGTACCGACCAGTTTTGGATGTAATAAAGGTCAAGAGAGCGTCTTTCATCAAAACTAATATCACGACGACCAGAAACTTGGGCTAGACCAGTGAGACCAGATTTGACTGTAAGAAGAAGTGAGCGGTCACCATAATTACGCAATTCCCCTGGCACTAGGGCGCGTGGACCGACAAGAGAGATATCACCGCGTAAAACATTAAACAATTGAGGTAATTCATCGAGTGAGGTGGCGCGCAAGAATTTACCGATGCGCGTGATGCGAGGATCGCTGGCTAAGAAATCACCATTTTTGCGATATTGATGTGAGAGCTCAGCGGCGGAAGGGATCTTCCCTTCTTTCTCCATTTTGGCAAAGGCTTCTTCTGGAGTCATGCCAGAGTAGGCGGTTTTCATACTGCGGAATTTGAGAATCTTGAATTTGCGATTGTATTGGGTGAGGCGATATTCACTGTAAATGGTTTTCGATTTCGGATCGGAAATTTTGATACAAAGCCAAATAATTAGCATGGGAATAAAGGCTAAAATAATACCGATAAGGCTAAAAATAATATCCATAAAGCGCTTAATAATGCGGGCGTTACCCACGAGTGGCGTAACCTTAACTAAAATGGCTGGCGTACTACCAATAAGCTCAAGCTGACCCATATGCTGAGAAAGTGCAGCTTCAGATGGAATGAAATAATAGAGGAGATGATGATTGATCGACTGGCGGTAAACGTACTCAGTCTGACGTTCATCGGTTTGAAAAATCACATCAACTGTCTGATCTTTCAAAGCGTCCTTCAGAGAAGAATATTGGAAATGACGGAATTCTTTTGGAATATATTTACTGCCAGCTACTACGCCAACCAAACGGTAACCATCTTCAGGATAGGCGAGAATTTGATTAATTAGGTAGGTGGTATTTTTTGAATTACCGACGATAATAGCCCGCTTGATACCGATTTTTTGCAACATAAAACGTTTGCGGAAGAATTTTAAAATTATTCGCATAAAGAGGAGTGAAATGAAGCAAGTAAAGACGGCATAAACCGCAATTAAACGGACAGGAAAGAGATTTTCTTGAATAAAAAAATCTAAGGTGATAATGCCCATGATGCCAACCACCGAGGCAACAAAGAGGCGATAGAGTTCGCCCCACCTGGATTTGGCAAAGATTACATCTTTACGATAAAGTCCCATAATGAAGAGCATAATAATCCAAAGCGGAACCAAGAAGACGAGCGGCAAAATAAATTCCATAGAAGTAAGTTCAAAATAATACGGGCGAGTGTCGAGCTTAGTGCGAATCATGTAGGCAAAAGCAAAAGAAGCGATGATCGCAATAATATCGCCTAAGATGAGAAATAAACGAAAAATAAAATCGGAATTTTTCTTCATTAGTTTTATTTTAACCCAAGAGAAAGCTTTTTTGAAGAGAGAGAAAAACTATGCAGATTGGCTGCATAGTTTATTTTCGAGTGAGGTGGGTCTTAAATTTGTTTATTCGACGGTAACCGACTTAGCAAGATTACGTGGCTGGTCGACATTATTACCACGATAGACTGCCAGATAGTAGGCGAACATTTGGCTTAAGAGATTAAAGAGAAGCGGAGTGAGTAATTGAAGTTTGGT
>CALKRO010000129.1 GCA_937990205.1 uncultured Candidatus Saccharibacteria bacterium
TAAACATGCAATAGCTGTCTATGAGAAAAACGGTTTTATGCGTCATGATTTAGAGATGATATTAAAGGTTTAATAAAAATTAAGCAGATTTTTTATACTATTTCAAAAAATTCCGTCTACTAATAGAATCTCTTGTTTATCAAAATCGATTTTAATTGGCCTACCATATGGAAGAACCATGCGCGGAGCAGTATGGCCAAAGTTTAAATTAAACACTGTCGGTAGGTTATATTTTTTCGCTAGTGCAGTGTATATTTCTTTGTATTCGCGATAATATACTTCATCTTGTGGCTTTCCAATAATTAGTCCTCGAACAACGCTAAATACACCTCTATCTTCTAATACTGACAGCATACTTT
The DNA here is from genome assembly GCA_937990205.1 of uncultured Candidatus Saccharibacteria bacterium. Lineage (GTDB taxonomy): Bacteria > Patescibacteriota > Saccharimonadia > Saccharimonadales > Saccharimonadaceae > Nanosyncoccus. Next base: position 360 of record CALKRO010000129.1, read on the forward strand.
TTAGTTTTTCTGGATTAGGTTTTTCTTCGCTGGTTTCAATAAAGGCTATCTTACCACTCCATTGTTCTCGAGTTGGAAAAATTTGATATTTTTCATATACTTCTTTTTGATCTGGATATCGTCCCCCAGTAATCATTTCAGATAAACTTTCTAGACATCCGCCTAATAAATCGCCCTGCACCACCCCCTCACCGTACAGATATTCATGTCCATGTTCTTCTTTTCGTTCTTTACGCCACACCCCCAGTTGAGATTCGTCAAAAGAAGTCCTTGCCTCATACCAGACCGGACTAGACTCAATCACTACATTCTTCTCTGAATTAAAAAGTTTATTCAGCCAATCTTTAGTATATGTAAAAATTTCTGGACCAAGCTCAGCAACATCTGATAGCAATGATGGTGCATAAAAAGTTGCAAGTCCCAATTGATAAAGCATTAAGTGATTGTTAGTAGTATCCGAAAATCCCAAAAATGGTTTTGGATATTTCTTAATAATTTCAGCAAACTCATCATTCATCAAATACGGCAATGTCCTGAATGTATCGTCACCACCAAGTGCAGTCCATATAATATCTACTTCTTCGTCCAAAAAGGCTGACTTTAAATCTTCTGCCTTCTTTTCCGGATGATTTTTTAGAAACTCCTCGCCTTTTAGTGCGTTCGGCATGTACTTAAATTTCAATCCAAACTCTTTAGGCAAGCGCTCTTCAATTAATTTAATCTCGTGTTTAACGAATGGCTCGCCAAGTACCCCACTAGACAAACAAACAATCCCAACCGTAGCACCCTTTTTTATTTTTCCTGGATAAATCATAATATATCTCCTCCATCACTTTTTTGTACGGCTTAAATGTCTTTTGTTTCATTCTTATCTTAAGCTTATAACATCCTGTTGTTTAATACAACAAAAAAGAACTCCGTATGGAGTTATTTAGGCGGCCTGACTAGTCGATATTTTTCTCTTTGAGAAAAATATCTGTTCCTCCTCGCTCGGAAAGAAAAAAGCCAGCTTTTTTCTTTCACTCACTTCGTCGTCCAGTCGAACTACGTTCTCGTCTAATCTAGGTACCAACTAAAAAGTCTACCAAGGTAGACTTCTTTAGTTGGTGCACCTGTTTGCCCCTTGGGACGCATCAGGTGAAAAAAAGAACTCCGTAAGGAGTTATTTTATGGTGCACCTGACTAGACTCGAACTAGCACACCCGAAGGCACTACCACCTCAAGGTAGCGTGTATACCAATTTCACCACAGGTGCATATGTTTATTATAACATATTTTTTCGCTATGGGGAGAAAAATCTTGAAATTATTCCGATTCTACGGAGTACGATTTTTGAAAGTCTTCTTTACCGACCAATTAATAATATCATTAAAGCGGTCTTCACCCGAGACTAGGTGCTGATCCGCCGAGAAGGCACGCACGTTTTTATTCATAAAATATGGTAAGCTAGATTGATAAAGTGCAATCGATGGCACCTCGTCGAGCCAGATTTCAAGGAATTTACGGTATTTGGCGTCACGCAGTGAAATATCAATCGTATTTCTAGCACTGAGAATCAAGTTCGAAACCGTGGCATTCTTATAATTACTGAGATTATAGCCATTTTCGGTAGCCTCGGCAGAGTGATAGTATGGCACCACATCTGGGTCGGCACCCATGGCAATTTCGTAGATTAAAATGTCGTAATTACGTGGACGAAGAACGTTAAGCGTGAAATCCTGAGAAGCTTCGTAGGCCGCAACTTGATTTGGCACACCAAGAGATTTTAGCTGCTCACCGAGGCGATTAGCGATTTCTTCCATATATTTATCACCCTTGACCGTAACGATACGGAGGTCGGTGCCAAAATATTCGGGTTTATTAGCTTTGAAATTATCGAGCTTAGACTTAGCTTCGGTGACATTAGTAGTAGCTGCTTCCGGGAAAGACAGAGTCTTGGCCTGCTGTTCAGTGATCGGGAATTTGAGCGCCTGCTCACCGTTTAGTCCAGATAAGAGGTTACCATAATTCAAACCTTGACGGAGCGCTTGGCGGAAGGCCTTATCTTGAAGCGCGGTATTGGAAGTAGAGGTCGTATTTAGAAAGGCAAAGACGCCATAATTAACGGTGGTTTGTTGTTCCTTGAGGCTTTTCTCATTGAGAAGTTCCGTAGTGTAACGAGATGGAAGGCTGCCAGTAGCGGTAATAGAGCCGGATTTTAGAGAAGCCTTAATCGCGTCAGTGGTTAAGAAAGCATGGATAGAAAAACTATCAAGCAGGGTCATTCCCTTGTAATAATTTTGGTTACGATTCAAATAGACTATCTTTTCGCCTTCATTACCGATGGTTTGGGTAGCCTTAAAGACGAACGGACCGGAAGAAATTGGCTTGGTAAATAATTTATGTTCGTTCAACTGCTCCGGCTTCACGTCTTTCAAAATATGGGCTGGAAGGATGGGGAAATTCAAATTACTTTCGAAGAAAGCATTAGTATTTTCGAGCTTAAAAACTAGT
>CALKRO010000130.1 GCA_937990205.1 uncultured Candidatus Saccharibacteria bacterium
AGCAAACGCGGGTTTTATTTGAGATTTGCAAAGAGGACGAGGCGAATCCGGGGGCGAGCCAAGCTATAGGCACTCTATATTTTAACGATCAGAGAAAATTTGGGTTCTGTAAGGTAATTGAAACCAGCGAGGTGGAAGCAGATAGTTTTATTAAGAAGCTCGCCAAAGAGCCGTGGGGTATGACGGACGAAGAATTCAAAAAGAATTTGATGCGACATAAAAAAGCTTTGATTAAGCCGACGATTCTAGACCAAACAGTGGTCTGTGGTTTGGGGAATATCTACGCCGACGAATCACTCTATTTTGCCAAAATTCATCCCGAACGTATCGTAGAAAGTTTGAGTGATGAAGAAATTCATGAATTATTAATTGGCGCGCGTACGGTCATGCAGGAATCGATTGATTCTGGTGGCAGTACGATGGCAACTTACGTGAAAGCTGATGGTACGAAGGGTGATTATTTAACTAAGTTTGCCAAAGTTTTTCGTCGCGAGGGTGAACCGTGTGAACGATGTGGTACGGAAATTATTAAAATTAAAGTTGCAGGACGTGGCACGCACCTTTGTCCATGCTGTCAAAAGAAATTTTAGGATCTAAATGATTTATATTTTCGACGGAGAGGATCGCAAAAAAGCTGAACAAAAAGCCCGGATGATCTTGGGGGGAAAAATCGAGATTATCGATGCGGATAATATCAGCCTGGCAGAACTGGAATCGATTTTCCTCGGCGTGACTTTTTTTGAGGCGGAGCGTCGAATCTTGATTAAGGATTTATTTTTGAAAAAAGATTTGGTGGAGAAACTGCCAAACTTAATAAATACGCCACATAAAATTGTTCTACTTGAAACTAAACTCGATAAGCGTGGGGCGGTTTATAAGGAACTAGTGAAGCTGGCAAAAACTAATTCGGAGATTAAATTCGAAACTTTTGCAGCGGCAGAGCAGACGGTGGATCGCAATGCAGTGTTTCGAATTTTTGATTTAGCAATGACGGATGGCAGACGCGCGGTAAAAAATTTGCAAGCTATTGAATCCGATAACGATCCTTATGCGACGATTGGCGCTTGGACGAAAAAGGCTTGTGATTTACTAGAGCGAAATCCCAAAAAAGCCCGGGCGATTCTAAAAGAATTAGCTAAAATCGACGTGCTAGTAAAATCGACGGATTTTAGTAAAGAACCCTGGGTATTACTTGAAGGATTATTACTTAGAATTCCTGGTCTTTAGAATCGGGTATCAGATTTTCTGATTTTTAGCTTTTTAGATTTTCAGATTTTTAGATTTTAAGATTTTTGCACAAAAAAGACCTCCGGAGAGGTCTTTTTACTAAGCAGCCTTTTTGGTGGTCTTCTTAGCGGTTGTCTTTTTAGCGACAGTCTTTTTTGCAGTAGCCTTCTTGGCGGTAGCTTTTTTAACGGTGGTTTCAGCCTTGGCGCCATTAGAAGCCTTAGCGATTTTCACCAAGCTAGCCTTACGACGAGAAGCGGTATTCTTCTTGATGAGGCCTTTCTTTGCAGCCTTGTCGTATTCAGATTGAGCTTTGGAAAGATTTTCAGCAGTTGGGTTGGCTTTGAAAGCTTTAAGAGCGTTCTTGATGAACTTCTTGATCTGTTGATTCTTTGCAGTGCGTTTGACTGCTTGACGAGCTGCCTTTTTTGCAGATTTGATAATCGGCATTATAGTTTCCTGTTTAAAACGATTTAATGATTAATATACTTGTGGAATATTATACATGATTTTCATAGATTGTAAAGATGGGGGCCAGAGTCTATAATAAAAATATGAACATTTTAGAATCGACCGTCTTAGGTCTTGTACAAGGTATTACTGAATTTATCCCAGTGTCCTCCTCTGGACATCTCGAAATTACGCAGCGTATTTTAGGTGCGGGTGGACGCGCGGAAGATTTTCATTTCTTTTTGGAATTAATTAACTTTGGCACACTATTTGCGTTGCTTTTCTATTATCGCCAAACGATTTGGGAAATCATGCAACGCGTATTTGTAAAAAAAGACTATAAACTGGCGTTAAATATTTTAATCACTTCAATCCCGGCTGGTATCATCGGCTTAATACTATCGAAGGTAATTGAAAAATTACCATTCTTCTCGAGTCTCGCCACGATTGGCTTTGCGATGGGTTTTGTCGGATTAATTATGATCTTCGTGAATAAATTACCGCACTTATCGAAATTAAAAGATGAAAACGAATTAACTCCGGGCCGTGCTTTGGTGATTGGTTTAGCACAAACCTTTGCTTTGATCCCTGGAGTTTCCCGTTCTGGCTCGACAATTATTACTGGCCGCGTGATGGGGCTTGATTCGAAGTCGGCAGCCAAATATTCTTTCTTGGCAAGTCTTCCAATCATGATTGCGGTTTGTGGCAAATCGTTACTTTCAAGCTCATCAAGAGCTTATATTACCAGCAATTTAGGTATGCTTCTACTTTCAAACCTAGTCGCGTTTGTCTCTGGTTTGATTGCGTTACAAATCGTAATGAAATACTTTAAAAAGGAAAATTCAATTCCAAGTTTTGGTATTTACCGCGTGATTTTATCTCTTGGAGTTTTCGCCGCACTGCTACTCTTCTAAAAGATTCTGCCTAGAAAAAATCCGGTCTTGGAGCCGGATTTTTATTTCTTTCGTAATTTATTGTAAAATTTTTTATAACCAAAACCCAAGACAATCAAAGTGAGTAAGACCGTAATCAAAAAATTAAAGACGAAGTTTCTTAGGTAGTAAAAGAAACTTGTTAAACCAAAAAGAACTAATACTATGCCGATATTTTTAAAATGAAGATGAATTTTAGCATATTTTTGAACGTTAACATAACGATAGGCCGTCATAGTAAAATAAGCAACCAATGTTGAAATTGAGGCAGCAAAAAGACCGATGTGCCTAATTAGCAAAAAATTAACTACTATGTTTACTACGGCAGAAATAATCGAGGTCTTGGCAATTTCTTTACTAGCCTTTTTAGCGACATAGATAGAGCCGAGAAGCCCCGAAATAGTATTAAAGAATACCGAGACCACCAGAATAGGAATTTGATAATAACTCGAAGCGTACTCCTCGCGCACAATTAAAAATTTAAAAAAACATCCAGTACCAGAAATAACCAAA
>CALKRO010000131.1 GCA_937990205.1 uncultured Candidatus Saccharibacteria bacterium
CATCAAAAATGGCAGACCCGTTTCCGTCACATTCTGATTGACGAGTATCAGGATACCAACCATGTGCAATATCGTTTAATTAAATTACTCACTGGTCCTGAACAAAATATTTGTGTAGTCGGCGACGACTGGCAATCAATTTATTCTTGGCGTGGCGCCGATTTTCGTAATATCTTGCACTTTGAGGCTGATTTTCCAGGCGCTAAAGTCATTAAGCTCGAACAAAATTATCGCAGTACCGGTAATATTCTAAGGGCCGGCCAGCAAATCATTGAGCATAATAAAACTAGAAGTTCCAAGGAATTATTTACTGAATCTGGGGATGGGGAAAAGGTGGAGATCCAAGCTCTCAATGACGAATCGGCGGAAGCTAGTTTTGTGGCGCTTAAAATTATTAATCTCTTAGCCAATGCCAAAAATGAGGTAAGTAATTTCTCCGATTTTGCCGTGCTTTATCGCACTAATGCGCAGAGTTTTGCCATGGAAAAAGCCCTGATTTCGCGCGACATTCCCTATAAGATTATTGGCGGCATCCGTTTCTACGACCGTAAGGAAATTAAAGACGTCTTGGCTATTTTGCGCCTCGTCCTTAATCCACGCGACCGTGTTTCCTTCGAGCGGGTGACTAAAAATATCATTTCTGGTATCGGTCCAGCCAGCTTGGAAAAAATCTATCTCGCACTCGGCCTGGATAGTGCATTAACTGATCTGGCGGCTGATCAAGTTCTCACTGGTAAGGCGAAAAATAGTTTCTTACGCCTACAAAACTTCCTCAAAACTATCGACCGCACTGCCAATCCTTCGGAAATTATCACCGAAGTGATTAATTATTTTGATTTTGCTAACCTCGTCGATGACGGCACGCCGGCCACTACTGAACGCCAAGAAAACCTCGATGCTCTCGTCGGTAATACCAAAGATTTTGATACGCTTGAAGATTTTTTGGCCGATTCCGCTCTGATGTCTTCCTCTGATGAATCGACTCGCGATAATTCGGTTACACTCATGACGCTTCACGCCGCCAAGGGACTTGAGTTCCCGGTCGTTTTTATTGTCGGCATGGAAGAAGGTCTTTTCCCAAGTTCTATGAGTTCCGATGAGGATAGTATTGAAGAGGAGCGTCGTCTGGCTTATGTCGGTGTGACTCGCGCCAAAAAGCGTCTCTTCCTCACTTTTACCGCTGTGAGATTTTTGCATGGTAAGTCTAATTTTAATACGCCATCGCGCTTCCTGGCTGAGCTCGGCTATCAACCAGAACCTTTCAGTGAATCCGTTGATAATAGTTTTGGTAATGGCTATGGTAATAACTTTGGTGATAATCGCAGTCGTAAATTCAATAATGATTTTGACGAGTTTTCCGATACATTTAGTAATTCTTCCAGCTACAATCAGTCAAAACCAAAGTCCAGTAAAAAATTTGACCCTTTCTACGATGATATTTTTTACGAAGATGAGGGATTCGATTTTTAAAAATAACCCTACTAGGGGTTATTTTTTCTTTCCGAGGTTATTTCTCTTTAATCTTATTTAATAATTTTTCGTATTCTAATAAATCTAAATTAGCTGGCCTTGCATCTAAATCAAACCCAAGTTCTTCGAAGATCTTTATAATTTCTTCACGACTACGTCCGGTAAAATGTGGTAACATCCCTTGAAGCTTTTTACGTGGATTTGCGAAGCACTGCTTCACGAATTTTAAAACTTCTTCCGAAACCAAAGCTTTCTCACATGGGTAAAAGATTACTGAGGCCGAGTCTACTTTTGGTGGCGGTGTAAAAAGTTTACGCTCCACGAAAATTCCCCCTTCGACTTCCGCATAATTTTGCACGAATAAAGTTAGGAACGAGTAGCGACCCTTTTCTTCGAGAATCCGATCGGCCACTTCCTTTTGCATTAAGAGCACGATTTTCGCAGGCTTCTTTTCTAGTAGTAATAATTTTCGAATAATTGGACTAGTGATGTAGTAAGGAATATTTCCTGCCACCGAAAAATCACCATCAAGTTGACTAAAATCAAAATCAAGAACATCAGTATTAATTACTTCCAGATTTTTACCAGGAAAGGAATTTGGTAAGTTGTGGGCTAATTTCTCGTCGAATTCAATCGCTACTACTTTTGGGAATCGCTTCAGTAAAGAACTTGTTAGCGTCCCTAGTCCTGGGCCGATTTCTACACAAAAATCTACTTCACTTCTTGCACTTTCGGCAATTTCTTCCAAAGTAAAACGATCTTTTAGCCAGTTCTGCCCTAAGGATTTTTTGTTCTGTAACATCTTTTTCTCCTAGTACCAGTGATGGCTACTCCAGAAAGCCCAGGCCTGACTCCAGCCACCGTAGCGTCCGGTCACGTAGCCAATCATCCAACGAATTTGAGTCACTGGGTTGGTCTTCCAATCGCTACCAGCGGAAGCCATCTTCGAGCCTGGAAGTGCCTGTGGAATACCATAAGCGCCTGATCCGGCATTTGATGCATCGTAACGACAGCCTGATTCGCGCATAATTAAAGTCAAAGCCACGTAAAGGTCATTTTCTGAAACTCCCGCACTTCTGGCGTAGTTTGCGCAAGTTTCCCAATCTGGTGGAATCGATTTTTTACTACCAACCTTGGTTACTCTAGCCACTGGTTGCTTAATAATATTAGCCGAGACCAGTTCACGCGAAACCTCTACGTTATTCACCATGTTAATTTTATAGATAGACTGTTTACGACCCACTTCACCCATAGTCTCAAGTTTCGTTTGACCCGTTGCCATACTTGCGTCGTTTTCAGTTTTTTCTTCATAAGGAATTTCTTCTTCCACAGTTACTTCATGACCGCCCTTATGAGTCAGGCGGTATTTTGTCGATAGTCCAGCCTCCAAAATATCATGCCCCGCCACCTTAGTTACCACGTCGCCGTCATAGACATTAAAACCAGCTTCCTTAAAAAGGGCTTTTTCATCGGTAGTAGCAGTCATTAAAAATACCGTCTTTTGGCCATCACTCAAGGTGACAGGTTTAGCACGGTAAATATTGATGCGATAATTATCAGAATTAATCCGTTCCGTACGAGCAGGCTCCACCTTATCATAATTTTCTACGGCAATATTTGAGCGCTTCAAAGCTTCTTCGACGGTATTCGCATTAGTTTTAATCGTCAAGGTTTTATTGTCGGCAAAAAATGTCACATAATGCATGTCCGAAATTTCTCCAGCATCTGGATCTTTAGTCTCGGCAAAAGCCGAACGAACTCTCGAGAATCCAAAGATTAGACCAGATAAAACTAGCAAAAAAGCGCTAAAAAAATATAACGTTCTATAAGTCTTGGCTATTTTGAAAGCACTACTCACCTAATTATTATAGCATATCGTGATTTATCGATAAAGTTTACGCTAATTTATGATAAAATAAACTTAAGAGTTATCACATAAAAAGGATGTTTCATGAATCAAGCGGACAACACCGAAGACTTTGCTAATCTAATGGAAGAATTGAATAATTACACTACGGAAAATCATACCGAAAATACCAATTCTTCGAATCAAGCTTCTGAGGCTTCCTCTGCAATTGATTTAAGTAATTTAGATGCCAGTCCTGCTGATTCTAACCAACCTGTCACTATCACCCCCTCTGCTGATTTTGCTTCTTCTATGAATCAAACTGCCACTACTTCGGCTGCCGCAAAAGATTCTGATAATCTTACTACCCCAAGTCATACTCCACTTTCACCTCTGATGAATTTGGACGGTACGGAAAATACCGAGGCGGTAAAAGCTGCTGAGTCTGCTAAGGACTCGACTCCTGATGATGTCGATTTTACTAAAGAAGATCAAGTGGAAGATGCCGAAAAAACTGAACACGAAAAATTCCTTGAAGATCAAGAGAAAAATCCTTTGAAGGCTGCCGAGCCGGTCCCAGGTTCCATCGGTAGTGCAGTTTCTTACCATGATTACGAAAAAGAGAAAAACGAAGAAGCTACTAAGGCGCAAAATCCTGAGAAGAAGCCGCTTAAGCTCAATCCAAAAATCATCGCCATTATTGCCATTGCTGGTATTTTTGTAATTTTTGGTGCCATCTTCTTGATTAATGCCTTGAGTAATCAGCCGAAAAAATCTTCTCGCGCCAACAATCAAAATACCGTTGTTGCTAATGAAAATCAAATTCTCGAATGTGCTACCAAAGTTTCCGAAGAGAATCGTACTAAATATAATGCCGCTTCTGGTGAAGTCGCAAAGATTTTTACTTACAGTCACGATTCCTTATCCAGTATTGAAATTCGTACAGTCTATGAATTTAGCTCCACTGAGGCTGCTAAAACCGCCAAGCAAGCCATTGATTCTGAGAATCAACTCACAGAAAATAATGGTCGCACCGAAAAGACCGAAAATCACAAGACTATCACTTCTGGCCTAGATGGCAAAATCGTCTCTCTCTCGGTCACCGTAAAATCCGAAGACCTCGAAGCCTATCAAAAGACCGATGACTTTAAAAATCAAAGTTTTGCTACCGCTGACTCTGATGGCAAACTTGATCTTTCGATCAATAATGTTCTGACCACTCAAAATCTCCAAGGCTTCTCTTGTAGTATTACCGAATAGAAGATTCAAAAGAGGCTCCCCGGCCTCTTTTTTTTGAATTGAGGAAATACTTGATTTTTGCTATAATTATTAGGAAATTATGAAAAATATCTATATTACCACTGCTATACCTTATGTTAACGGCCTCCCACATATCGGACATGCCGAAGATTATTTACTTGCTGATATTTATAAACGCTATCAGGAGCTTTTGGGTAACTCTGTTCGTTTTCAGGCTGGTACCGATGAGCATGGTAATAAAATTGAGAAAAAAGCTAAATCTCTTGGTATCGACACGCAAAAATACGTTGACGATAATGTCAAAAAATTCCAAGAATTTATCGCTCGTTTCGATGTGCAGTACACAGATTTTATTCGTACTTCTGACCCAGAACATATGAAGCGGGTGCAGGAAATTTGGCGAAAGCTCAAAAGCCATATTTACACTGCAAGTTATGATGGTTGGTATTGTGAGGGCTGTGAAAGTTTCGTCACGGAAAAAGAATATACCGAAAATCAAGGTATTTGTCCAGATCATCAAACTCCATATATTCGCCTCTCTGAATCAAATTATTACTTCCGTATTAGTGATTTTAAAGATGAAATTCGTGCCAAAATCGAAAGCGGTGAGATGCAGATTTTACCAGAATTTCGTAAGAATGAAATTTTGAAACTTCTAGCTGATGCGCCAGATGTTTCGATTTCACGTCCAAAATCACATCTTTCTTGGGGTATTCCGGTACCAGGGGATGAAGAACAGGTGATGTATGTTTGGATGGATGCGCTCACTAATTACATTACCGTTCTCGGTTATCCAGACCAGGATATTTCTGAGTACTGGCCAGCTACAGTTAGTATTGTCGGTAAGGATATCCTGCGTTTTCATGCTATTTTATGGCCAGCCATTTTACTTGGCCTCGGCCTTCCTCTTCCGAAGACTCTCCTTTCACATGGTTTTATCTTGGCTGATGGCCAAAAAATGAGTAAGAGTATCGGTAACGTTGTGGATCCGATTGAGGTACTTGATAAGCATGGCGTCGATGCTTTCCGTTATTTCTTCTCTCGCCATATCGATACCTTCCTGGATTCGGATTTTTCTTGGGAAAAATTTGAAAATGCCTACAATAATGAATTAGCCAACGACTATGGTAATCTCGTTCAGCGTCTAGCCACTCTTTGTAAAAAGAATCAGGTCAGCCTCACGGACGCGCCGGTTCTTGAATTCACTCCAGAATATCGTGAATTGATGGATAATTTTAACTTCTCTGGCGCCATTGATTATGCCTGGAGTCAGGTGCAATTAATTAATAAACATATCGAAGATCAAAAGCCATGGACCGTAGCTAAGACCGATCCAGAAGCTGCTAAACAAATTTTGGCCAATCTCGTGAATGAACTTCTTATGGTTAATCACTTACTTAAGCCATTCTTGCCAATCACCGCCACGATTGAACAAATCTTTACCGCTTCCGAAATCACCCCACCAGCTACGCCCCTCTTTCCAAAGGAGCGCTAAAAAATGGCCCGTTACGGGCTATTTTTTTGATATCTAATATAAGACTAAAAAACTATCCGAAAAATATCTATAAAAATAAGACCCCAGCAGGAGTCTTATTTTTTTGTTTTCTATTCACCAGTGATTATTTATCGTGGTGGTGATGATGTTTTTCTTCACAGCAATCACATTCGCAGTCATCAGAAAGAGCCTTAGCCACATCTGCCACGAAGAAGGCAAGGATACCTGCTACAAGTGGGGTGATAATGTGAACCAAAGATTCGAGAGCTACGGTGCCCATCAAAGCGTCAAATTTCTCAGCAGAAGTTGGGAAAATTTGATACATGATAGCAATAGCTGGGTTCAAGATGAAGTTATTGCGAAGCTTAAAGAAGCTGTCGGAAAGAATCAAACAGAAGAGAACTGCGAGAGTTACACCACCAGCGATGATTGCTGCGTAGGTGAAAGCACTTTTCTTGTGATTGTATTCTTGAGCACGGTTGAAGAAGAATGCTACGGTGAAGACACCGACGAATTCGATCAACATGTATTTCCAGAAGTCACTGCCGGTTGCTGCGGTCAGAGCTGGAAGTTCAGCGCTGGCGCCGCTAGCCGTGCGGAGACCGCCGATAATCAATAAACCAAGCCATGCACCGACGACCTGAGCTACGATGTAAAGTACACCGCGAATTGCAGAAACACGGCGAGTTGCCATCATGCCGATTGTGGTGGCTGGGTTAAGATGAGCACCTGAATAGGCGAAAACTGCCAAGGTAATCGCAAGGAAACCGAACAAGATATAAAGTGGTTGTTGGATTCCAAGAGTGAGTAGAAGCATTGAAAGGAACATAGTTCCGATTACTTCACCGATTACTGCACCCCAAATACGTGGAGTTTCGAAAATCGTTAAAATATTCTCACCTTCAGGATATTTACGAGCAAAGAAACCCTTGAATGGATTTTTACTTTCCTTAATTTTCTTTTCTACTTTGAGGACTTCTTTTGTCATTTTCTTTTCAGCCTTCTCAGTCGCTTTTTTACTATCGTCGACAACTTTTTCGACGACCTCAATAACCTCTTCTTTAATTTCGGTTACCTCTGGTGTATTCACAGTCGTTTTTGGCTTGTGTGTAGACTTTTTAGTCTTTTTTGCCATTTTACCTCCTTAATAATATTAAAAAAATTATATCATAATATGATAAACTATGGTAATGTATATCGAAAGGAAAAGATGGGCGTAATTGTACAAAAAGATCAAGATAAAAATGCAGATCTCACTCAAAGAATTACCGCAGACCTTCGAAATCGTGCCAGGATGCAAGCTAAAATGAGCGATCCTGACTTGGTGGAAGATTCTGATTATGCTAAAGACCTCAAAACTACTAGTAAATTTGGTTGGTTTTGGCCGGTATTAATCATCCTCGCAGTGATTTCTTTAATCTTTATTAAATTCTTCTAAAACTCTGCATTGATCGCGTCAAATTGGCGCGATTTTTTATTCCCAATTCGTCTTCAACTTCACCTCAAAACAGAGTATAATAGAAGGAGTTATGGAATTGGAACAGCTAAAAGCCGAACTTAAATCTCTCGGCGAAGAATATGCAAAAATGAAGACCTTGGCTCCCGAAGAGCGTAAGGCTTTTGGTCAAGCTTTGAATCAAAAAAAGCAGGCCGTTATCGAACAAATTAAGGCTCTGGAAGCCGCCAAGCAAAATACCGCCGTGAAAGCGATTGATCTTACCGCCCCATTCGACGTTAATCAATCGAAAATCACTTTTCATCGTGGTAGCCGTCATCCTTTGATGATTGAGCTTGATCGCGTGATCGATATTTATTCTCGTATGGGTTTCGAAGTCATGGAATCTACCCAGCTCGACGATGAATTTCATATGTTCGAATCTTTGAATTTTCCAGAAGGCCACCCAGCCCGTGATGGTTATGATACTTTTCGCACCAAGGAAGGTTTTATTCCACCTGCTCACACCTCTACCATGCAATATCGCGCGCTCACTTCGAGACTAGATGATCTCGAAAAAGATGGCCAGATTGCCGTGGT
>CALKRO010000132.1 GCA_937990205.1 uncultured Candidatus Saccharibacteria bacterium
CGGTGCTGAAGTCAAAGCTGAAGCTGAAAAAGAAGGTTACGGTTATTTCCGCGCTAATGGTGGTGAAATTTGGGACTCTTTAGTTAACTTCACTGCCGCCCTTGGCTACTCTGGTATTGAAGCCATGGCTGGTATTCCAGGTACCGCTGGTGCTTCTCCAGTTCAGAATATCGGCGCTTATGGCCAGGAAGTCACGCAGGTGATCGTTTCTGCTGATGTCTATGATTTGAAGGAAAAAACTTTTAAAACCATCCTCGCCGAAGATATGCAAATGAGCTACCGCAAGTCCATCTTTAATTCTGGCGAAAGTGTGGGTCGTTACTTTATTTATTCCATCGTGATTCGTTTGAAAAAAGGTCAACTCAATCCACCATTCTACCGCTCTTTGCAGGCCTATGTGGATGAACATCAGGAAACTGATTTTTCGCCAACTAATATCGCCCGCATGGTTCGTGAAGTGAGAAACTCTAAGCTTCCAGATCCAGAAAAAATCGCTAGTGCTGGTAGTTTCTTCAAGAATATTTACCTCACTGACGAAGAGGCTGACGAGGCCGAGGCACGTGGTATCGAAGTTTGGCGCAATGCTAAAGAAGTCGGTCCAGATTCTCCAGAAAAACGTACTAACTTAGTCAACTCTGGCTGGCTTCTCGAACATGCTGGTCTTAAAGGCCAGGTCTTCCATGGTATGAAAGTCAGTGAAAAGGCCGCTCTAATTTTGATTAACGAATCTGCTGAAACTTATGCCGACCTTGCCGCCGCTCGCGCCGAAATTGCCAAAATTGTCTTCGATAAATTTGGCTTAATGATCGAACAAGAACCGGACGAAATTAAGTAAGGAGCTCCATGGTCAAAGAATTAAACGGTCGTGAACTAGTTGGATTTATTAAGGAGCGCCAGGCTCATCAAGTAAAGGCTCTCCGCTCACGTAAAATCCGTCCGAAATTAGTCATTATTCGTGATTCAAATAATCCCGTCATCGAAAAATACGTCAGCCTGAAAAAAGCTTACGGGGAAGATATTGAGATTGAAGTAATTGATCAGGTGGTAAATCCCACCAAGGAAGCTATTCAGACTGCCATCGAATCTGCCAATCAAGACAGTTCTGTTTCTTCGATAATTTTGCAGCTTCCATTGCAAAATCCCGAGTGGACTGAGGAGCTGGTCTCCCTAATTGCTCCCGAAAAAGACGTCGATGGTTTGACTGGTAAAAGTCGCTTCGATAGTGCTACGGCTACAGCGATTAACTGGCTTCTCACTGGCTACGGTATCGAACTGAACAATAAATCTATCGCTATTGTCGGTCGTGGCCGCTTAGTCGGTGAACCACTCATTCGCATGTTTACGAATTCCAATCTTCGCGTTTCGGTTTTTCATCGTGGTTCTGATTTTTCTGAACTCAAAAATCACGATGTCATTATTACCGCCACAGGTAATCCTCACCTCATTACTTCTGAAATGATTCGCGAGGGTGCGGTGATTGTCGATGCTGGTACCGCTAGTGAAGGTGGAGTGATTCTTGGTGACATTAACGATGAAATTCGCGCACGTACTGATATTTCCGCTATTACTCCAAAAATCGGTGGCGTAGGTCCACTCACTATTGGCGTCCTATTCGAAAATGTCCTGGCCTCTGCTGCCGAAAATCAAACGCATTAATTAAAAATTAAAAAGGGTGAGTCATGCAAGCAAAATCAAAGAAAAATTATACCGGTCCAGTCGTTCTCGTGGTGATGGATGGGGTGGGCATTCGTCAGGAAATCGAAGGTAACGCCGTGGCGCTAGCTTACACTGAGTTTTTGCATCAATTGGAGCAGAATTATCCGAAATTAGCTCTCCAAGCTTCTGGTGAAGCGGTCGGTATTTTGGCCGGCCAAATGGGGAATTCCGAAGTTGGGCATAATGCGCTCGGTAGCGGTCAGATTATCAAGCAGGGCATCGCTAAAATCAACCAAGCTTTTACCACTGGAGATATCTGGCAATCTCAAGCCTGGCAGGGGATTATCGAAAATCTTAAAACCCACCAGTCCACCCTACATTTTTCCGGGATTTTCTCTGATGGTGGCGTACATAGTGAGTTATCTCATCTATTTGCCATGCTAAGACGCGCCGCCGAATCTGGTATCAAAACCATGCGCGTGCACGCGGTCTTCGATGGTCGCGATGTGGCACCGCAGTCGGCTGAAAAATATCTCGCTATGTTCAATCAAGCGGTCGCAAAAATCAAAGCCGAGTTCGACGTCGATATTCAAATCGCTTCGGGCGGCGGACGTATGGTCTTCATTGCTGACCGTTATCAAACCGATTGGACTATAGTCAAACGTGGTTGGCAGGCTTTAGTCTATGGGCAGGCTGAGCATTACTTTAACTCTGCCGATGTGGCAATTAAACATTTTCGTGAATCTGAGCCTAGCCTTCAAGATCAATATCTTCCAGCTTTCGTGGTGACAGATGAGGCGAAGAACCCAATTGGTCTAGTCCAGCCACACGATAGTTTTATCTACTTTGATTTTCGGGCCGACCGCGCCCTTGAAATTGCTGAGGCCTTCTGTCTCGACGATTTTCAAGGTTTTGATCGAGGCACCGAGCAGAATCAGAAATTACCGATTTACTTTGCTAGTCTCACCGAATATGATGTTGATCGCCATTTTCCAGAGCACACCTTAGTTGAGCCGGTCGAAATCAAACATACTTTGCATGAATATTTGGCAGCCAAAAATCTTACTCAGCTAGCCTGTTCCGAAACTGCCAAGTTTGGCCATATCACCTACTATTTTAATGGCAATAGTTATGAGCCGCTCGCTGGCGAAGAATTTCTTGAGATTAAATCTGATACGCGCCCCTATAACGAACGTCCTTGGATGAAATCCGCGGAAATTACTGACGCCGTGCTTGAAAAAATGTCTGAATTTGATTTTGTCCGAATTAATTTTGCCGGCGGCGATATGGTGGGGCATTTTGGTGAGCTTGAGCCAACCGTGGTTGCTATGGAAGCCATCGATCTACAACTTCAGCGTCTCGCCAAAAAGGTTGATGAACTAGGCGGCATGATGTTAATTACCGCTGATCACGGCAATGCGGAAGAGCTTTTTGATACTACCACCCACCAAGCCAAGACCTCACACACCACTAATCTCGTCCCTTGCTATTTCTATGACAACACCGAGTTTAGCCAACATTATCAGTTAAAAAACTTGCCTGACGCCGGCCTAACTAATATCGCGGCCACCATTGCTGACCTCTTGATTAGCGAACATTCCGAGTATTGGCGCGACTCTTTGATTGAGCTAAAATAGCCACCAGAGGTTGCCACTGAGTAAAATATGGTATAATTCAGAAAAGGAGAAAAAATGCAGAAAATTACCAAAGCCATTATTCCTGTGGCCGGATGGGGTACCCGTCGTCTACCGATTACTAAAGTTATTGAAAAATCCATGTTACCAGTTGGCAACCGTCCACTCGTCGACTACTCTGTGCAAGAACTCATTGAAGCAGGTGTTACTGATATCTATATGGTAGTCAGCAATACTGAACCTTGCCAAGTTCGTGAATTCTACTCTGATAATATTGTACTAAATGATTATCTGATTTCTCGCGGTAAGGCTGATCGCGTCGCTCTTACTAAGACTCTCCCAGAGCACGTTAAGATTCATTACATTGCTCAAGATGCCAATAGTAAATATGGTACTGCCGTCCCTGTCGCTATGGCTGCCGAAGAATATAATCTTAACGAACCCGTGATTGTTTATATGGGTGACGACTTCATCTGGAATCCAGAGGGCGAATCTGCTGCCACTTCTCTGATTAATTCTCTTCAGTCTGAAACTGACTCGGCTATTTTAGGTGTCGAAATCCCTAAGGAAAAAGTTGATAAATATGGTGTACTCGAGGTTCAGGATGGCAAGCTCACTAATGTGGTCGAAAAACCATCCGTCGAAGAAGCCCCATCTAACCTGATTAACGTCAGTAAATACATTCTTTCTGCGGATTTATTGCAGAAAATTGTCGCCTACGTTAATGAGCACGATTTTGGTCCAACCGATCAGGAATATATGATTACAGATCCAATTTATGATTACATTAAGCAAGGTCAAACCATGCGCGTCGCTTCCACCTCTGGTCAATATCTCGATGGTGGATCTGTCGAAGGCTGGGTACACGCCAATAATGTCGTTTGTGGCGTCAAAGAGGCCTAAAATCTGAAAGATTTCTCTAAATAAGACCTCGTCTAGGGGTCTTATTTTATTTTAAAAATATACCATCCATGATATAATATTTATGGTTTATTAGGAAAGGTTCTTATGAAACAAAAAACTTACCAAGAAGAAATCGGCGCTATTATTACTAATCTCCGTCGTGAAAAAGGCATCACTCAGGGTGAGCTCGCGAAGATGATCGGTACTTCTCAGTCCGCCGTTCATCGCATCGAAAAAGGTGATCAAAATACTTCTCTCGAAATGATTAAGAAAATTTCCTCTGCACTCGGCCATCAGATTTTGGCCGTCAGCGACTCCTCTTTTCAGTCTTATCGTATCAATGGTGGCAAAACCCTCAGCGGCTCCATTACGATTAATTCTTCCAAAAATGCCGGTGTGGCCCTGCTTTGCGCTGCACTTCTTAATCGTGGCCGCACCACA
>CALKRO010000133.1 GCA_937990205.1 uncultured Candidatus Saccharibacteria bacterium
TGGTAGCTTTATTAATATGATTAATTCCGGCTATCAATCACTTTCTTCAGAATCTAAAAATTGGGCAACCGGCAAAAACTGTGTGATGGATGAAAGTAATCCGATGTATCAAAAAATTCGTTATCTCCAAAAATATACCGAACGTAATCGTATTTGTACTCAAACTAAATGTGAGGATAATTTAGACAGCACTGGAAATCTTCAAGACCCAATTCTTGCAGTTGCCGAAAAATATCAAAAAAAGCAGCAATCTGATAAAAGCCTAGCTGGACAACTAGCCGTTTATTCTGGTCTCAGAAAATCCGATGCAGAGTTCGGTCTTGCGGTTATAGATTATTATAAGTATCTTGCCGAACATCAACCACCTCAAACTCTCGCTGATATTCTCATGAAACCAGTTAGAACTTTTATTACTGGCGAATCACTCTACCGTTCCACTCTCGCATCTCAGATTACCTATCTCAAGCAAGATATCGACGCTAAATCTAATCAAGAAAAGGGAACTAAATACAGTCTCGATTATAAGTTCCGTTTCCAAACTTCTCTCGTTTAATGTTATAATTAAGTCACATGAATAAGATCAGAAATCTTTCCAAAATTCTTAAAAACTTCTTTTTGAATCCTCGTTTTTTGGTTTCATTTTTCATCCTTCTCACGTTCACTATCATTAACTCCACCTATGTTCACGCCGATATCGACGAGGCTACCTTAGACTTCTACGACGCTAATGGAATTTTTTACTACGATGGCAAAGCTAGTAACTGTGTATCTTCCTCGCCATTAGACTTATCTGGTAATAAACTCTATAACGGTGACCCAGTCCTAACCGATGGTCAATTAGCTCTAATTGAAAAAAATAAACCAGTTTATGAACAATCCGCCGCCAAATATAACCTTCCTTGGCAGATGTTTGCGGTGATTCATAATATGGAGTCAAGTTTAGATGGTACTAGAAATCCAGACAATCATCAGGGTATTTATCAATTTTATGAAGCTCGTAACACTAATCGCTACCCACCAGGCCCAGTCACCTTAGAAGAATTCCAAAAACAAACCGACGAACTTGGCCATCAAATTATAAACGATTATGGTCGCGGTCTCGATCTTACTACAGATGACGGTGTTAAAGCAATGTGGTTCAAATATAACGGTCGCGCCAAAATATATGTTAATCAAGGCCGAGATCTAGGATTTAATGACACGCAAGCAAGTCAACTTGGTGAAGGTTCTCCATATGTCATGAATTTAGCCGACGCTAATCGTGATTCTCGTAATAATAAAAATTGGCTTGAATGTAAAAAGGATAAATGTACGGTTATTGGTCCAGCTTCGATTCGCGCCGGAACTTTTATTCAATACAAAGCACTCGGTGGTGGTGGATCGTTTACTTCATCCGGAATAAGCTGTGGCACTGCTTCAGCCGAAACCGGTAATCTCATTGTCGATACCGCAATAAGTTTTTCATGGCCAGAAGGTCAAGAAGCTGAAGCAGTAAAACTAAACATGGTAGATAAATATGAGGAAGCACTTAAGATAGCCAATACTGGACATCATGTCTATCATGGTGCTTCTTGTGATGTTTTTGTGGCTACCGTTATGCGTTATACTAAATTAGATCCTGACTTTGTTTGTTGTGGTATGAGCGCGGGGACAGGAAGAGCAACGGGTAAATATGTAGAAGGAAACCCTTCAAAATATCAACCAGTTCCAGAATTCGATGGTACAAACTGGAATGTATTGCAGAATGGCGATATAGTAATGAACCATCAACACATAGCAATATTTTTTAAAACAAAAGATGGTGTTGGTAAATTAGCACATGCTTCAAAGGGTGAAGTAGTTAGTAAAACTCCACGAATTACTGGCACTTATAATTATGGATTTAAAGCATATCGCTTTATTGGTGGCAATATTTCCACAAATCAAACCAACTCTACTAATCAAAAACCTACAAATAATACTACAAATAATACAACAAATACACCTACAACGGAGTAATTAAAAATGTGGATTAATAAGATTAGTCAATTAAAAAAATATCAAAAAATATTGGTCTTTTTGATTCCATCTATTATATTATTAATAATTTTTTCAACTATTAGTTATTTTTCTATTAATTCAGCAAAAATTGAAATTCTTGTTGAACCAAAAAATGCAGAACTATTTATCGAAGGAAAGAAATATCCAAATAGAGGTAATTTTCATACTACTCCCGGTAAGAAAGAAGTCATAATTAAAGCTCCTGGTTTTAAAGAATATAAAAAAGATTTATTTTTTACAGCAAATGAAAGTACTTTTATTTACGAAATGCTTGAACCCGATGAATCTAATCAGGATTATTTTTCGAAAAATCCAGATGCTGCTAATTTATATGAAGAAATCTATGAAGAGAAACTTTCCAAAGAAATAGATCAATATAATAAAGACCCTATTTTTGATGCCACTCCAGTTCGAAATTTTAAGCTTGGTTTTTCCGCCTCTGCTTCTCGTGACGAAAAAGATTTTAATAAAATTACCTTAACTATTGATTTAATGACTTGCCGCGACAATCAAGTAGAAAATCTGAAAAAAGTCGCCGAAAGTTATTTTAAACAAAAGGGAATTAACCTTTCTAAATATCAAGTAAAATATACTCACTGTGATTCCGATCAAGCTTCTGACCAAAATTTTAAACACGACTCTGAAGATTAATTTTATTTATCTAGTCTTATTTTTCCACCTCTTATTCCACAGAGGTCAATATCACCTGATGGTTTTTGAATTTTTCCACCAGGGCGGTTTGTCGTCCCTTATCTAATTCTGAAAAAACATCATCGAGTAGAATCACCGGCTTTTTTCGCGTCTCCGTCTCAATTAATTCCGCCTCATTAAATTTTAAAGCCAAAATAATCGACCTTGTTTCACCTCGACTTGCCGTCCCATCCGCCAGCACTCCATTAAACTTAAATAAAAAATCATCCCGATGTACACCAAACTTTGTTGCACCCCGCATTAAATCTATACGAAATTCCGCATCTAAGCGCTTGTAATAGCTGTTTTGGTCTAATCCGCATAAAGAATCATAATAAATCTCGATCTCATCTAAATTTTGCGCAATTGAACGATAAAGCGCCGTCATTTTTTCATTAATTCGCCCGATATAACGTTGTCTAGTTTGATTAATCGCCGTACCATATTTACTCAGCATAATATTCAGCGAAAAAAACACACTTTCACTCTCCAGACCGAATTCTTGTTCTGAAATCGCAATCTTTTTTAACAAATCATTACGCTGTTTCAAAGTTTTTTCATACATCAATAAATTATGGTGATAATTCAAATCAAATTCCTCTAAAATCCGATCAAAATAACTTCGTCGCTTCGTCGGACTTGTGGAAATCAGGTGCATATCTTCCGGCAAAAAGAGAATTACCGGATACTTATCTTTCTTTGGCAACCTCGCGCTTTTTTTATCTTGTATTAAAAATTGTTTTTTATTTCCGTCAAAAGTCGCTACGATTTTTTCGCCATCCGTTTTACCTAGTTCGACACGATAAAATTCACTCTCACGATTTAAAATTTCTTTATCAGTCGCCTTAAAAGATTTTCCCCGTAACACCAAATAAATCGCCTCAATCACCGAGGTTTTTCCAATGCCATTCGCCCCCAAAATTAGCGTCGTATCTGGTTTGATTTTTAAATAATATTCCTTATGGATGCGAAAATTATTTAATTTTATATAATCAATTAACATCTAACTCTTCAGAGGCATAATAATATGCGTATAATCGAAACTATTTTTATTCTGAATTAATACCGGTGAAAGTTTTCCGGAAATTCCGAATTTTAGCTCATCCTCATCTAGTACTAATAAAACATCATTTAGATATTTTGAATTTAAGACTACTTTTGCATCATTTGAAATTTCCGCTTCAATTTCCGATTTATTTTCACCAAACTCATTTAAGACTGAAGACACTACGAAGACCTGCTCATCTTTCTTTGACTCACAAACAATTGATCCACTCGTCGCGCGCGAAAATAACGCCGCAAGCTTCACGCCACGTAATAATTCCGCCTTATTCAGTAAGATTTCCACCTGGGATTTTTCTGGAATTAGTTTACGATAATCTGGAAAAGCTCCATCGATTAATTTTGAAATAATTTCAATTTCACCTAGACGAAAACGCACTTGAAATTCATCAAATAAAATTTCAATATTTTCCATATTATCTGAAATCGCCCCTAGTACATCCACGATACATTGCACTGGTACAATCGCCTTAATTTCGCTCTCGATTTTATTAATCAACTTCTTTTCCGCTAAACGATAACCGTCGGTAGCTGCCACATATAATCCACCCTCGAAACTATTAAAATAAATTCCAGTTAATGTCGGACGCGTAGTGTCTGATGAGCAGGCAATTTTTACCGCATTCATCCCCAAACGAAATTCATCAATCCCCATTTGAAAGGAAATTGCTGATTTTTCATTAAACTCTGGTAATTCTGGAAAATCTTCTGCCGCATTTCCATTAAATACCGATTTATATTTTCCTTCACTAACAGTTAATTTTTCTTGATTTACCTGAATTTTCACCTCACCCTTCGGTAAATTACTCACAAAATCTGCTAAAAGTTTGGCTGGTACGGTAATTTTTCCATCTTTGGCAAGCGTAGTCGGTAAATAATAATTAATTGCCATATCTAAATTGGTTGTCACTAAAGTTACTTTATTATCTTTAGCTTCCATTAAAACATTATTCAAGATTGGTAAAGTCGTACGACTTCCTCCTGTAATTCGACTGACAATACTTAATGCTTTGGCTAACTTACTTTGTTCAACATTGATTTCCATAACTCTCCTTTCTTATATATTTATTAGTAGTATTAGTAGGCTATGTGTAAAAGTTGAAAACTGCATTTTTAATAGGGGTAATTTTTAAAATTTGCTTGTGTAAAACTGTGGGAAAAACTTGGAAAACTTTATGGAAAACTCGATTTTGTTTTCCACTCACTGTGTAAAACCTAGACTTTTCCTCAAATATTCCTGACTTTTTAGCAACCTTTTCCATTTTATTCCACATTGTTTTTCACCATTTTTCCACAATTACTTAAACGATGCCATTATTTAATTGATCACGAATTTCATTTAGCTGGTCGCGTAGTACGAAATCTGTCTTCGTGTCGGTTTCAATTTTCTTAATCCCGTGCATCGCCGTCGTGTGATCTTTTAATCCCACTTCATTGGCGATTTTTGTTGTACTCATTTGTAAATCCCGCGACATAATGAACATGGCGATCTGTCTCGCGGTTTTGATATGCGCTACCCGGCTGCGTCCACAGATTTCTTCTGGAGAAATATTAAAGAAATTTGCCACCGTTTCAATCACTGTGCTTGGTGAAAATACCTTCGAACGTGTCGTATTGCCGACTACTCCCACCATCCCTTCATTAATCACCATTAGTGGTGAAATACACTTCACATCCGCCATCGCGATGACCTTACTATACATGCTTTCTAGGTCGCGAATATTGGTTTCCACACTTTTTGCAATATACTCAATTGCTTTATCTTCAATTTCCACACCATTAAATTCTGCCTTTGCGTGTAAAATTGCGCAACGATCTTCAAAGGAAGGGAATTGAATATCGTAAGCTCCGGTCTGCGTCAGACGTGAAGCTAGTCGTTCATCTACCGTTTTTAGTTGACTTGGTAAACGGTCGGAAGTAATAATTACTTGGCGATTTAATTGTTGCATGTCATTAAAAATATTGAAGAATTCTTCCTGACTTTTTTCCTTACCCACGATAAATTGAAAATCATCCACAATCAAAACATCAAGTTCGGAAAAACGCCTGCGGAAATCATCCATCTTACCATTACGCACCGATTGAATAAAATCATTATAAAAGTGATTAATTGGAATATATAAAATCTTAAATTCTGGGTGTCTTCTCGCCAGTTCATTACCGATAGCTTCCACTAAGTGAGTTTTACCGAGACCCGCTCCGCCATAGAGAAAGAATGGATTATATTTCATTCCTGGATTTTCAATAATATTTTTCGCCACCGAAACCGCCAAATCATTATTCGTACCAATAATGAAATTATCCATGGTAAATTTTTCACTAAGACCGGTCCGATTTTGGCTGCGCGCATTCAAAGAGGAGTGTCTCTCTAAATCAATTCGTTGCACCGTTCCGACACGATCAGAAAGATTCTTGAAATTATTACCACGAGAATTTGTCGTTTCGCGTGATCGATT
>CALKRO010000134.1 GCA_937990205.1 uncultured Candidatus Saccharibacteria bacterium
TCATGAATTTTCTCAGCTGGAAGATTAACGACATTCTCCAGGAAGTCATGCACATCGGCGAGAAGTTCATCAAAGACACGTTCCCAATCTTTAGGATTAACGAAATATTCAATTTCCATCTGTTCGAGCTCGCGGCAGCGGAAAATAAAGTCGCGTGGAGAAATTTCATTACGAAAAGCCTTACCTTGCTGAGCTAAACCGAATGGTAAGTCTGGGTAAATCGTGTCTACCACGTTCTTGTAATTCGTAAAAATACCTTGAGCGGTCTCTGGACGAAGATAAGCGATGGAACTATTGTCGGCTACGGCACCAACGTGAGTTTGGAACATCATATTAAATGGTTTGACTTCACCCCATTCGATTTTGCCACAAGTAGGGCATTTAATACCGGCTTTAATAAGCTCTTCGCCGGTAATTTCAGTAGACAAATCGTGACCTTCGGCGGTTTTAGCTAATTTATCAGCACGAAAACGACCGTGACAAGATTTACATTCAACCAAAGGATCCGAAAAAGTAGCAGCATGGCCAGAGGCGACCCAGGTACGTGGATTCATGATGATAGCAGCATCGACACCGTACATATCATTACGATTTTCCACCCAATATTGCCACCAAAGATCCTTCAATTTTTTCTTCAAACTAACGCCGAGCGGGCCAAAATCCCAGGTACCAGCCATACCGCCGTAGACATCGGAGCCTTGAAAAATAAATCCTCTACGTTTACATAAGCTGACAATATCTTCTAATTTTGCCATAAACACTCCTGGTTAGTTTTTCTTTATTATACCACAAAAATAGCGTGGTGACCTCTGGTAGTTAAAACATTTCACGAAGAGTGCGCAGAATAATATTTAATGCACTGAGATGGGTGTGGACGTCTTTGATTTTCAAAATAGAAGCAATCGGCATGGAGGTCATGAGGCGAAGAATTTTAATAGTATCAGCGTTAAATTCACCAGCGTCAGTTGTCACTGGAATAAAACATCGGTCAAAGCTATGCCAGTCATACACACCATCAAGCGTCAGACGATTGCCATTCGAGTCGGTAGCGAGATTAATCATTTCGCCAGAAATAAAGGCAAGATTAAGATAAAAATGGGTTTCAATGAGTGGAATTTGGTATTTTTCGGCCATGTTCAGTGCCGAAAGAGCATTTTTTAGGAGCTGAAAATATTCCTTAGAATCAGCGTCATTGGTTAGGCGATTAATTACCTTTAGGAAATTAGAAGCAATCGTCAAGGTATCGAGGTCGGTGATGATATTCTGATAAAACTTCAGCATGGTGGCAGAAGTTAAAATTGCGAGACCACCAGAGTCCGGATTTTGGGATTTAAAATGCAAGACCACATCAGAAATCGTGAAAGGTTCAATGCTGCCTGCCAACTTGGAGCGCTCTTTACGGACACCACGCGCGATTGCCGAAAAGCGACCCTCAGGAGTCAGCAGTGTAAGAATGCGGTCAGACTCTTGATATTTGACACGCGA
>CALKRO010000135.1 GCA_937990205.1 uncultured Candidatus Saccharibacteria bacterium
GCAGTAGCTGAAATACTAATGGCATTCTGAACAGCTTCACGAGTAACACGAGCTGGGTCGATAACACCGGCTTTCTTCAAATCTTGCAAGCCTTTTTCTGGTTGCATGACATTGATACCAAAACCTGGCTTAGCCTTTTCAACTTCAGAAAGCAGAGCTTGGGAATTCAAACCAGCATTTTCAGTGATGTGAATAAATGGGGCCTTGAGGGCATTTTTTACGATCTTAGCACCGAGATCCGAATCGTCTAGAGTATTTGCAAGATTGACTAGAGTGACACCACCACCAGCCACAATTCCCTCATCAAGGGCAGCCTTCGTTGCGGCGACGGCATCATCGACACGATACTTTTTCTCATCGATTTCGGTTTCGGTAGCACCACCAACCTTAATCACGGCAACCTTACCAAGAAGAGCGGCGGCACGCTTATTGAATTGCTCACGATCATAATCAGAAGTAGCAAGATTGGCTTGAGATTTAATCAACTCAATACGAGCCTTAACTTCTTTAGTATCGCCGTTACCACTGATGATGGTCGATTCATCCTTAGTAGCGATAATTTTCTTGGCAGAACCTAAGAGATCAAGATCGGCATCTTCGAGCTTCATGCCACGTTCCTCGGAGATAACAGTGGCACCAGTGAGCACAGCGATGTCTTCTAAGATTTCCTTACGGCGGTCGCCAAAGGCAGGAGCTTTCAAGACGAGAGTATTAAAGACACCTTTAAGTTTATTAAGGACGAGGAGTGAGAGAGCTTCCCCGCTAACTTCTTCGGCAATAATCACGAGATCCTTGCGACCAGATTGCATGACTTTTTCAAGAATTGGCAGGATTTCATTATTGGAAGAAATTTTCTTGTCGGTGAGGAGAATGAGCGGCTTATCAAAAATCGCTTCTTGACGATTCACATCAGTAACGAAGAATGGTGAGCTATAACCCTTGTCATAGCTGAAACCTTCGACGATTTCCTGCTCCATTTCGAGACCTTGACCTGGCTCGACAGTCACCACGCCGTCTTTACCGATTTTAGAAATCACGCCAGCAATCAATTCACCGATAGCGGCAT
>CALKRO010000136.1 GCA_937990205.1 uncultured Candidatus Saccharibacteria bacterium
GGTGAACTTGATATTTACGTTCTTGATAAATCCAACACTCATGTTGGCTACGAAGTTACCCATCGTCGTGACCTCACTAATGTCTTAGCTGAATCCCTTGGCGTATCCAAAGTTCAACTCATTCAATGTGGTAATGGTGATCCAATCGCGTCCGCTCGCGAGCAATGGAATGACGGTTCCAATACCCTCGCCATCGCTCCAGGTGTTGTCATTACCTACGATCGTAACTACGTTACCAATGAAGCCTTACGTAAAGCCGGTCTCAAAGTTATCGAAGTGGCTGGTAGCGAACTCGGTCGTGGCCGTGGTGGCCCGCGTTGTATGTCTATGCCACTTTTCAGGGAGGAAATCTAATGTTAAATCTTAAAGGTCGCTCATTTTTAACCCTCAAAGACTTCACGCCACGCGAAGTTCAAACCATGCTGGAAACTGCCAAGCAACTCAAAAATAATAAGCTCACTGGTGTTTCCAACAAAAACCACGAAGGGAAGACTATCGCCTTACTTTTCGAAAAAGCTTCCACCAGGACTCGTTGTGCCTTCGTGTGTGGTGCTCGCGATCTCGGCATGCACGCTGAATATCTCGGCAAAGACGACATCCAGCTCGGTAAAAAAGAATCTGTCCGTGACACTGCCTTGGTGCTTGGTCGTATGTTTGACGGTATTGAATTTCGTGGTTTTGCCCACGAAACCGTCGAGGAACTCGCTAAATACGCTGGCGTCCCAGTTTGGAACGGTCTAACCGACAAATTCCACCCGACTCAAGGCCTCTCCGATATGCTGACTATCAAGGAACATGTAGGTTATCTACGCGGCGCTCACCTCGCTTACGTGGGTGACGGACGTAATAACGTTGCTAACACCTTAATGATTGCTTCGGCTCTTTTAGGTCTTCATTTTTCCATCGGTACCCCTAGAGAACTCTTCCCAGAACAATCGCTTATCGATGAATGCAATGCCATAACTAAAAAATATCAAACCGGCGCCACTATCAAAATCGTGGAAAATCCTTACGAAGCCGTCGCCGATGCTGATGCGATTTATACCGATGTCTGGGTCTCCATGGGTGAAGAAGACAAATTCGAAGAACGCATCAATCTGCTTAAATCCTACCAAGTTAATCGTGAACTCATGCAGGCTACTCGCAAGAAAAATACTATTTTCTTACACTGTTTGCCAGCCTTCCACGATAAGAAAACTAAGATTGGTAAAGAAATTCTCGAACAATACGGCCTTGATGCCATGGAAGTCTCCGACGAAGTCTTCTACAGTCCAAATAGCGTCGTCTTTGACCAAGCGGAAAACCGAGTTTATACCATTGAAGCAGTCATGGATCTAACTCTTTAGACTGATTTCAGTTTTCCACAATGAAAAAGAAGCAGACCCCCTGCTTCTTTTTTAGCATAAGTGTTATACTTGAGTCATATAAACCAAACTTATATGAAAGGACATATATGGTTGCAAAACCTCAAAAGGTGAAGAAACAACCAAAACAAAAAACCCCTCATACCAAGAAGGTATCGGCTTTTGCTGTTTTGTTTGCGATCATCGGCCTGATGGCAGCCCTAACCTGGGTTATTCCATCCGGTAAATATAACATGATTAAAGACCCGAATGATCCGTCTCAGGAAATTCGCGAAGCCGGCACCTACCAGCGCATCGACAAAGTCGAACACATCGTAGACGAAGAGACCGGAGAAGTCACCACTGTCGACCATCGCCAAGGGCTTTGGGATGTCTTTATGGCACCAATCAAAGGTATGGCTGATCGTCTTGATGTCATCATCTTTGTCTTGATTCTCGGTGGTTTCCTCGGCATTACCATGAAAACTGGCGCCCTCGATGCCGCTCTCGGTGGTCTTCTCAAGAAGATGAACGGTAAAGAAATTTTCCTTATCCCAATCTTGATGACCTTATTCGCTATTGGTGGTACCACTTATGGTATGCAAGAAGAAGCTGTCGCCTTTTATGCCCTTATCATTCCAGTCATGATGGCTGCTGGGTATAATTCCATGACCGCCATGATGATGATTGTCTTAGGTGGCGGAGTCGGCGTGCTAGCTTCCACGGTCAACCCATTTTCTACGGGTATTGCCGCTAGAACCGCTGACGTTCAACTCGGCAACATCCTTTGGATTCAAATGCTCGTCCTCGTAGTCATGCTTGTTCTTGCCATTCTTTTTGTCATGAATTACGCCAAGAAGGTCAAAGCTGGTAAATACGCTGACGATTCTTCCGTCGCTTCCACTTTTAAGCCAATTAATCTCAATAGTGTGCCAGAATATAATTTCAAGCGCCAACTCATCATGGGGGTTTTCGCTGTCACTTTCGTGATTATGATTATCTCCCTCATCCCTTGGAGTGGTTTTAAAATTGACTTCTTCGATGTTTTACATGAGTTCTTTGCTGGGGTTCCAGTACTTTCCACTATGCTTGGCGTAAACCACAACGGCGCCCTTGGTACCTGGTACTTTAACGAAATTTCTACCCTTTTCCTCATTTCAACTGTGGTAATTGCCTTCATCTACCGCAAAGAATTTAGCAAGAAAAATGTCTCCATCACCGACACTTTCATTAAGGGATCAGAAGACCTCTTGAGTGTCGCCGTAATCATCGCCGTGGCAGCTGGCGTTGCTATTGTCATGCGCGCCGGTGGTATCGAAGATACCATTATTCACTGGGGTGAAAAAGGCCTCACCAATTTCAATGGTGGTCTTGTCGGCGTCTTGGCTTACATTTTCTACCTCCCACTTTCCTTCATTATCCCATCCTCCTCTGGCCTCGCTGCGGCTTCCATGCCAATCATTGCGCCAGTCTCTGAGCTCGTAGGTAGCAACAAAGAAACCATGGTGGTAGCTTTTGCTAATGCTAATGGTTTACTTAACATGTTTGCCCCTACCATCGCCTCATTAATGGCCGGACTCACCTTATCTGGTGTATCTTACAAGACTTGGGTCAAACGCGTCATGCCGCTAATGGTTGCTTTTGTTATCATTAGCCTATTCGCCGTCTTCGTTATGGGGATGATTTAATTATGGCCAAAATCGTCGTCGCTCTCGGAGGTAATGCTTTAAGCCGTGATGGCAAAGCAACCGCTAAAGATCAACTCGAAGTCGCCAACCAGACCGCCAAGGAGCTTGCCAAGCTCGTGGCGGCTGGCCACCAGCTCGTCATCGTTCACGGTAATGGACCACAAATCGGTAATATTATCCTCCACGAAGAGGCTATCAACACCGAAAAAACCCCAACCATGCCAATCGACGTAGCTGGCGCGATGTCGCAAGGTCAAATTGGCTATTGGTTACAGAATGCCATGCGCAATCAGCTCGAATCCGAGGGCATCAAAAAGCCCATTGCCGCCATCGTGACCCAAGTTCTAGTTTCTAAGGACGATCCGGCTTTCAAAAATCCGAGCAAACCAATCGGCCCATTCTACACTGAAGAGGAAGCTAAAAAGCTCAGCAAAGAACGTCATTTCACCGTCAAGGAAGATGCTGGTCGTGGTTGGCGCAAGGTGGTCCCTTCACCAATGCCACTTTCGATTATTGAATCGGAACTCGTCGAAATTGCTCTCGGCAATGGCGCCATTATTGTCGCTGGCGGCGGTGGTGGTATCCCAGTCTATTACGACGAATACGGTCGCCTAGTTGGCCTTGAAGCTGTCATCGATAAGGATTTCGCCGCCGAAAAACTCGCCGAAACCATTGATGCGGACATACTTTTGATTCTTACTGCGGTAGAAAATGTCAAAATCAACTTCAAAAAAGACAATGAGGAAAATCTCAAGACTCTCACCGCCGATGAAGCCTTTAAGTATATCGCGAAGGGTGAATTTGCCGCTGGTAGCATGCTACCAAAGATTGAAGCCGGCATTAGCTTCGTTTCAAGTGGCAAAAATCGTACCTGTATTATCACCAATCCAGAGAATGCCATTAACGCCATTAATGGCAAGACTGGTACCCAAATTATTGGTGAATAGATAATCGATTAAAACACTTTAAAACAGAGTAGCTCCAGTCTACTCTGTTTTTTCACCTCTGTTAATCATTGACTTTTATGCTTAAAAATGCTATAATATAGATGTCGTTTTGGTGTTTATTAGGAGGGGATTATATGAACAAAACATTAACGAAGTATTTTTCAAAAATTTCACTTCAAAAACTTTGGGATGCAAGTCTCGATGATTTTGAAAATATTCCAGAAACTCAACGATTGATGCTGTTAGCTATCTGCGAAAACCGCCCGGCCAACCTTGAGGAAATTTATCATTTTCTCGATCAGCCAGACGCACTTTTCAATGATATTTACCAGGAACGAGAAGTTCGTGATAGTGTATTCTTTTATACCTATCCGTTCATCCACGGTGCAGCTATTCCTGATAATATTGAAGAAGTTATCGCCCCAATCGGCACACAAACTTCCAAATATCACCACGAAAATCTCCGTGATCACGTCGCATTAGTGGCTGCCAATTTGGTAGACGCCGGCCTGAGTGGCACCTTAGCCGCTCAACTCGCTGTTCTACACGACGTAGGGAAAAAGTACACCGCCGCTACCAACAAAGTTGGTGACATTTGTTACTATAATCACGAGGCGGTTTCAGCTTTGATTGCAAAATATTGGCTTCGCGGCACTGCTAGCAAGTCCACCATCAAGCAAATCGTAGCTGTCATCTATGCGCACCTACTTCCACTTACCACCTGGAACAGGACCGTGCATTGGAAAACAGGTCTTCCTTGTAACTTCCGTCAAGATTTTGAGCATGAGCTTGAAAATTTCTACGACGGTAATCAGGCAGACGTTAAGCGTACCATGGAACTCATCGATACGCTAACCAAATGCGATGAGGGAATTCTGGAAATGACACCTGAATACGCACAAAAAATTGCGCGTGGACGAGAGTTAATTCATGAATTTCGTCATGGTGCCTAAAATTTATCGTACCTTAGAAATAAACCACCAGAACATCGGTGGTTTTTTCTTTTTCTTTCTAGTATTTTTCTAAAAAATATGTTAAAATATATCCGTTACGCGCTCTAATTAGGAGTAAATATATTATGGCAAAAAAAGTAATTGGTAACTTAAAGTTACGCATCCCTGGTGGTAAGGCCACCGCAGGTCCTCCAGTTGGTTCAACCTTGGGTCAATGGGGTCTAAACATGATGGATTTCATCAATCCATTCAACGACAAAACCAAAGAATTCGCCGGCAAGAACGTGATTGTTCACATCCGCGTTTTCGATGATCGCACTTTTGATTGGGTTTGTCTCGGTCAACCAGTTGATGATTTAATTCGTGAAGAATTAAAGCTTCAAAAAGGTTCTGGTCGTCCAAACACCGAAAAAGTTGGTTCTATCACTCGTGAACAACTCGAGAAAATTGCCAACATCAAGATGAAGCAAATGAACGCTGTCGATCTTGAAGGTGCTATCAAGACCGTCGCTGGTACTGCCCGCTCTATGGGTGTCACCATCGCCGAATAATTAATTAAAATTAATTAACCGTGGGAGAGTTCGCTCGTTATTACCACAGAAAGAAATCAAATGTCAGAAGAACAAATCAAATCTACTGAAGAATTAAACCAAACTCCAGTCGAAACCGTCGAAGCTGAAGAGAAATTTGCCAAATCTGGTAAAAAATCTAAGAAGCACATCGAAGAAGTTAAGGCTGAAGAAGAGCGCAAAGCTCGTGCTGAAGAGCACAAGCAAGAAGCCCTAGAAGAGAAACCAAAGGGTGCCAAGCCAGTCACTCGTTCAATTCTTGAACGCCGTGGTAAAAAATACCAAGCCGCTTACAAGAATATCGACAAGACCAAGGCTTACAGCCTTACCGACGCTATCAAGCTTGCCGTCGAAACCA
>CALKRO010000137.1 GCA_937990205.1 uncultured Candidatus Saccharibacteria bacterium
ACCGCAAATCCACCCATACCCACCACTGGGATCTCCAATTCATCCTCGGCATCCACTACTAGACGATCAATTTTCAAATCCGTCGGATTACGGCGAAAATCCGCCGTGTCACCATCCCGAAAAATAAAGGCATTGTATTTTACATCTTTTTCTAGGAAGCTTAATTTAATTTTCATCGTGTGAGCTACCTCGTCGACAATACCACCAATGTACCAGTCTGATTCACCTCGCCCCCGCCTGGCTACCGCATAATACTCTCCGATTTTCCCGAGCAGTGGCACTTCAATTTCAAAATTCACTGGTACTTTTTGGATAAATGACAGCGCATCCCGATTTTTTTCATAAGATTCTGGGCGGTCGGCCAACATCTGCATCCCAGAATGAAACACAACATAGTAAGCTAACTGTCGCGCTAGGGTAGAATAAACTTTTTTCGCTGGATTATTTAAGTCAAAAATTCCCGGTGTAAAATCAAAGCCACCGGCGAGCATTCTCGTGAAAGGTAGAATCACCGCGTGTTTAGAATTCAAACCACCACCTTCATATTCCTGCCCCTTTGCCCCCTCTGTACAGAGTAAGTTCGGATAAGTTCGCTCGAGACCGGTGCCCTTAATCGATTCATGGACATTCAGCATCATTTTTTTCTGTGCCGCTAACTTCAAAACGTTACTAAAATGCAACACCCCCGCCTGTGACTGATGAAATTCTTCACGCCCCTTAATCAACATCTTCGGACCTGAATAATCCAATTTCAAGTAATGCACCCCTTGTGCTTCTAACTCGTCAAATTGCTTAACCAGATTCTTTTCATAATTATCAATCTGACTCGCAGTTTCACATTGTGCCACAATCTCAATATTTTTTTGCTTCGCACGCTCCAAAATTTTCTTTTTATCTAGCTTCTTTGCCAAATTTTGATCCGACCACCCCTCAATCAAGAGTCCCGAGATACCTAATTTTTCACACCAATCAAGATATTCTAAAGCATGCTCCGTCGTCGCACCTTGTCGTTCAGAAGCCGTAAAACTCCAAATCCCAATCAGCATCGCCCACCAAATTCCCAGAAATTTAATCGGCGAAACCCAATCAAAATTCATTTTCGGACTCTGATTTAGGCTTAAAATCATTTTATTTTTTGTTAATTGTACGGCAGAATCCGCCACCATGATTACGCGCCATGGCGTTTCAAAAGGTAGCGTCAAATAAGCCTTCATGCCATCTGAAAGCGGGGTAATATTCGCCTCGAGTCTTCCAATTTTATTTAGCCCCAAAGTCATCGAACCATAATTAATCAGTGCAGCTTCGTGAATCGAAATAATCTTGCCGCTCGGAAGCTCTGCCGTAAATGGCGTTTGCCTCGAACCGGTTAAATTAAAAATCGTCCGCTCTTCATAATCAGCTTCTGACCTCGCCAAAGTAAACGCTGGCATCGACCAACTCTTCGCATGAATATCCAGATTAAATTCCGTTAGTTCATTCGTAATAATCATCCGCTGAAAACCAGGTTGTGGTGGGAACTCATAGCGAAACGCCACCCCCTCATCAAAAACTCGGACCCTCAGAGTAAAAATACGCCCTTCCTTCTCGCGCTCCGCTAAATAAAAAGTCGTCTCGTTATACTTATTCACAATATCCAAAGTTTCCCCCACTACACTTTGCCAAGTTTCATCCTTAAATTTTGGCAAAATCCTCACCACCCCCAAATTTTCCGCAATCGGTTTTTTATTATAAAT
>CALKRO010000138.1 GCA_937990205.1 uncultured Candidatus Saccharibacteria bacterium
CAGGATACCGATCTGATATTTACTAAACTGTTTTTGCAGGAGCTTGGCGGTTTCGATAACCGTACGTGATTTATCTTCATCAGAAATGGCTTCATCGATCAGGCGACAAATCACATAAACTTGCTCCCCAGTAGCGAGGTGTTCGCTAAGTTCTGGATAAATTACGTCCTTGAGATTTAATTCATTATAAAGACGTGTCTTTATCGGCGTACGCCCCTTCGGCATCTGGTTAATAATTGAAATATCGAGATCGCCAAAAATCGTGAGTTGTAAAGAACGCGGAATCGGCGTGGCGGTCATAGCGAGAAAATGCGGTGAAATTTGCTGAAAATCCGGATTTTGATTCTGAAAAGATTTTTCCAAAAGATGCTGACGTTGCAAAACACCAAAACGATGCTGTTCGTCGATAATACAAAGACCGAGACTAGAAAAAGTGGTATCGTCGGTGAGCATAGCGTGAGTGCCAATCACGAGATTAATCTCACCTGACCTAATCGCGGCTTTTACGTTGTTTTTATCCTTGGTGGCACTGATTAGAAGGGTGGTTTTGACACCAAGTGGCTGCAAGATTTTAGATAAACCTTCATAATGTTGAGTGGCCAAAATGGCGGTCGGAGCCAGAATGGCCACTTGCGCACCGTTTTTTATAGCTTGATAGGCAGCAATGGCCGAAACGATGGTCTTACCTGAACCAACATCACCCTGGAGCAAGCGATTCATCGGATGCACTTTTTCGAGATCCTGGAGAATCTGCCAAGTCACACGTTTTTGCGCATTGGTCAATTCAAAAGGCAGAATTTTAAGAAGTTTCTTGACATCAGTGAGATTAAATTTGAGTGATTTGGCATTCAATTTGGAAACTTCGTTTTGATTTAGCTTGGAAGCCAGGATCAATTCAAATAATTCCTCGTAACCGAGGTAGGTGCGAGCCTTTTCGACCTCCTGTTCAGATTCCGGAAAATGCATATTAAAGAGCGCTTGCTTACGTTTGAGTTTGATAAGGGTTTTCGGAATAGCCTCAGCCGGCAAAAGTTCGGGAATTTGATAAAAAAACGGGCGAAGTTTAGCAAAAATTCGACGATACCAGACGGAATTATAGCGACCACTACCAGAATAAATTGGTTGAAAACCACCATCTTGACGTGATTCTTCGACTTCCGAAGCTAGAACTGCAGTGGGTGATGTAAGCTGATAGCGATTATATTTAAAATCATATTCACCGGTAAAATAATACTCGGTGTCTTCCTTAAAATTCTTGATGCGGTAGGCCTGATTATACCAAACCACGCGAA
>CALKRO010000139.1 GCA_937990205.1 uncultured Candidatus Saccharibacteria bacterium
ATTATATTTCCTTCCCAAGGAAGAGACGAGGGTCCGACTCCCTCCACTCGCACCAAATTAAAAAAATAAGAACGTTTACGTTCTTTATTTTTTTAATTGCCTGTACGAGAAAGTTTATTTATAAAATTACTCGCACCAGGTTATAAAAAAGAAAAGAGTATTCATACTCTTTATTTTTTTGGTCGCCTGTACGAAAAAGTTTGCGAAGCAAAATTATTCGCGCCAAGCCGTAAAAAAGAGGTCTTTAACCTCTTTTTTATTGGAAGAAGGCAAAATAGACGATGGCGCCGACTAGCGCACCGAAGATACTCATAGCGATAAGCGCGAAAACTAGTGAAAGGTTGGTCTTGCGCATGGAAGGATCGTCGATAATGACGGCCTGCTGCTTGGCTTTGGTCTTTTCGGATTTATTTTTTGCGTAAATAGTTTTGCGAGAATTATTTTCCTCTTCGAAAGTATAATCCTTAATCTTGGAGCCTGGGCCGAGGAGTTCAGAAGCAAAATCAGAGGAGGTAAAATTCTCTTGCCCATTAGCAAGTGGACGTTTTTGCACCTTGTCAGTATTGATGAATGGACTGCGGCCACCAAGGACATAGTTGGAATTATTATTCGCAATGTCGGACTCAGCATAAAGCGAAGCAGGTTTCGGTTTCTCATTATCTGAAAAAGAATATGGTGAACGAGCGGGAGCAACCGTAGCCATAGGCTCAAATCGTTCAGTCTGGTCATCCGAAGCGAAGGCGGAATCGATAGAATCTGGGGTGAGCGTGCTTCCCTGATTTTTAGGCAAAGTAGAAATAGTATTCGAACGGCTGGCGGTCGGATAATACATAGTAGCCGATGGATTACTAGAGGTAGGGGCGGATTTTTCGCCATGAAGCTGGTCACTATCGACAGAATCAAAGAGAGCTTCGAGATCCTCTATTTCATCATAATTGTCATAATTTTGCAAGGCATCACGCACACTTGAGGAAACAAGGGTGGTCGGAACCAGAGCTTTGGCTGGATGAGCCGATTGGGCTTCGGAGTTTATTTCGGATTCAACTTTTTTAACTGGACGAATGTGACCAAAGAGGGTGCGACTCGGGCTAGCGGTAATTTGGATACGGGAAACTGGCGAAGGGGCCTTAAATTTCGAGGCGGCGGAAGCGACTGAGATTGCGGTAGGAGCTGGCTTCATTTTCGGAGCTAAGCTAGCACTGCCTACTGGAATACGACCAGTAGCACGCGGCAATTCACCAACTTTACGCTTGGCTAATTCTTCTTTGGCACGTTGTTTTTCGTATTCATAGCGTCTTTGCTTGGCCTGATTTTCTCGTTCAATAGCCTGGCGTCGTAAAAGAGCTTCTTGTTCAGCCTGTTTTTTAGCAATAGCCTGCTGTTTTTCTTCGATTTCACGCTGCAATCTAAGTTCACGATTACGCAAAGATTCTTCGGCCTGAGAGCGAGCTAATTCCTGCTTAGCGGCCTCAATACGGCGACGATTATAATCCATGGTTTGATTTTGAAGTTCAATCTGGCGCTGAATTTCCTCACGACGTTCGCGCTCTTTTTTTGCCTGTTTTTTGCGTTCTAGTTCACGTTCGGAAAGCGAATAAGTGTAAGCCGAAGTAAGAGTGCGAGCACGAGTAGGGCTAGCGATGGCGGAATTCGTGGCAGTAGAAATAGTGCCAGCAGTTTTGCGGACAGGAGAAAAATCCATCATGCGACCTTTGACAGTGGTATTTTGGGCGTTTTTTCCTTGCATATTCATGTTTAATTATACTCGATTTTTACTTATTCACGGACCTTTTTTGCAGTTTCAATAATACTGGCAAACGACTCAGAAACTAGGCCAGCACTGCCGATAAGTAGACCATTTACCCCTGGCACAGTGAGGTAGGCACCGGCATTATTTGGATTGACACTACCGCCGAAAAGGACAGGAATTTCAGCGACGGTTTCTTCCCCATAAACAGAGGTGAGTTGATCACGAATAATCTTCACAGCGTCAGCAATTTCATCTGGACTGGCGATATGAGCGGCCTTGGTACTAGAGATGGCCCAAACTGGTTCATAGGCGATGATACATTTTTTAATATCGTCACTATCGATTTCGGAAAGACCACCAAAAATTTCATCGCGCAAAACGTCGACGGTTTCACCAAAATTACGTTGACTTTCGGTCTCACCAACACAAAGAATTGGAGTGATGCCACTACGAATCGCAGCGGCTACCTTCTGAGAAATTTCCCGGTTAGTTTCACCAAAAACAAAGCGACGCTC